>DATKFF010000095.1:0-11010 GCA_035511595.1 Solirubrobacteraceae bacterium
CGCGAACCTCCCGCCATTGGCATACGTGTGGCTGCCGCTGACGGTGCCGCTGCCGATCACGCCCGGGTTCGCGGTGCCGTCGCCCCAATCGATCGTCGCGCTGTAGCTCGTCAGGGGCTCAGGCACCGGATCGCTCCAGTCGGCCACCCCAACGGCCGACAGCGGAGCGCCGTCGGAAACCATGAAGTCGTTGACGCCGCTCGCCATCGTCTGGGCGTCGCTGACCGCGGCGGAGCCCACGTCCGAGTTCGGTGGACCACCGGCGGCGGACGTGTACTTCACGTCTGTCACGTACGAGCCCTCCTCGGCGTAGGTGTGGCTGCCGGCGATACCGCACGAATTGGTGCCGGTCTCGAACGTGCCCCCGCTGCTCGTCGTGCCGTCGCCCCAGTCGATCGTGACGTTAGTCAGTTGCTGCGGGTTGCTGCACGACGACACCGTGTCCACGACAACGTCGTTCAGCTGCTGGCCCTCGACGGCCGAGATCGACGCCGCCGTGTTGGCCCACGCAACCCCGGCCCCACATATCACCCAAGCCACCGCTGTCACGACCAAGATCCGTCCGGTCCGCACGGCGCGCATTCTGACACCAGTGCGCCTGACGCGCGAATGCTCGAGTCGTGAGACGGATGTCGCGCCACAACCCGCGACAAATGGCCGGCAAGCCGTCCGGACGGAGCTGGAGCCTTGTGGCACGTCGGCACCCACGCGAAACGTGCCCAGTTGCCCGCCTTCCCAGTAGTGGGCGATCCAGGACTCGAACCTGGGACCTCTTCCTTATCAGAGAAGCGCTCTAACCGACTGAGCTAATCGCCCGGGTGGCGGGATTCTAGCCGTGGCCGGTCGGCCGGCTCACCTACGCGGCCGCCCGCACTCGCAGGCGTCGCGCCAGCTCGAGCGCGTCCTCCACGGACTCGACCTCCAGCTGGACGCGGAAGCCGTGCCGCCTACCCGGTGAGACCTCCACCTCGCGCCCGAACACCGACTCGAGCGTGTCCGCGATCCGCTCCGCAGTGGCCTGCTGATCGGGGTGCAGGACGCGCTTGTGGCTGATCCGGCGCGGCCGCGGCGAGGCGCCCTGACCCGCCGTGCGGGCCCGGGCTTCGAGCTCGCGCACCGACCAGCCTGCCTGAGCCGCGCTGCGGGCAAGGTTGCGGCGGTCGGCGTGGTCCTCGGCCAGCAGCAGCGCGCGGCCGTGACCCTCCGTCAGCTGCCGGCCCTCGATCAGCTCGAGCGCCTCGTCGGGCAGGTCGAGCAGCCGGATCAGGTTCGAGACCGCGACGCGGCTGCGCCCGACGCGCAGCCCAACGTCCTCACGGGAGAGCCCGAGCTCCTCGACCAACGCCGCGCACGCTCTGGCTTCCTCAACTGGATTGAGGTTCTCACGCGCCATGTTCTCGATCAACGCAAGCTCCAACGATGCGGCGTCGTCGTGGCGCCGGACCACGGCGGGGAGCGTGTCGAGCTCGGCCATCCGCGCCGCCCGCCAGCGGCGCTCGCCGGCGATCAGCTCATAGCGGCCGCCCACCAGCGGCCTGACGAGCACCGGCTGGATGACGCCCCGCGCGCGGATCGAATCGGCGAGCGCGAGCAGCGACTCCTCCTCGAACGCGGTACGCGGCTGGTTCGGGTTCGGAGTGATCAACTCGATCGGGAGCCGACGGAGCTCCTCGGTCTCGTCCTTCGGGGCCACGGACAGGATCGCGGCCAGACCGCGTCCCATGCCCTTCTGTCGATCAGCCACGGGCGGCAACCTCCTTTGCGAGCTCGAAGTATGCGTCCGCACCGGCGCAGTGCGGATCGTGATGGATCACGGCCTTGCCGAAGCTGGGCGCCTCGCCGACCCGGACGTTCCGCGGGATCACCGTATCGAACACCAGTTCGGGAAAGTGTTCCCGGATCTCACGCTCGACGTCCTGGGCAAGCCGCGTGCGGCCGTCGTACATCGTCAACAGCATCCCCGCAACCGTCAGCCTCGGGTTGAGCTCCCGCTGGATCAGCGAAAGCGTGTCGAGCAGGCCCGCAAGGCCCTCGAGCGCGAAGTACTCCGCCTGCACCGGGACGATCACCCGATCCGCCGCGACCAGCGCGTTGACGGTCAACGGACCGAGCGACGGCGGGCAGTCGAGCAGCGTGAACGCGTACTCGGACCGGACCGCCTCGAGCCCCTCGCGCAGCCGCAGCTCCGAACCCGCGATCCGCGGCAGCTCGACATTCGCCCCAGCGAGATCGGGGCCGGACGGTGCGACCCGGAGCCGCTCGATCTCGGTGCCGAGGACGATGTCCTGGAGCGCAGCGTCGCCCACAAGCACGTCATAGAGGGTTCGGGGAGCGTCCTTTCCGAGCCCGAGGGCGATCGTGGCGTTGGACTGCGGGTCGATGTCGATCAGCAGCGTGTCGTAGCCGGCCTCGGCAACGCACGCGGCGAGGTTTACGGCGGTCGTGGTCTTGCCGACCCCGCCCTTCTGGTTGGCGATCGCGTAGACGGTCCCCATCGCCCCGCAAGCTAGCGGCCGATGCGGTCAGACGGGCCCTCAGGTAGGCGAAATCCGCGCTCCGAGCGGTCGCTTCAGCGCCGCTCCGGGTCGTCGGGGAAACCCTAAAGGAGTCTCCATGACCTTCGAGTAGACGTACAGGTGTCGGTGCTCGGCCGCCCGGTATGGGTGGACCGGCCTGATCCCGGGCGGCGTCAGCCCGAGCTGCTCGGCGGCGCGCTCGGCAGCCGCCTCCGCCGCCGGGTCCCGTTGCCCCCGCCACACGACTAGCGTGCCGCCAACCCGCAGCAGCGGCGCTGCGTACTCGGCCACGACGTCGAGCGGAGCCAGCGCCCGTGCGGTGACGAGGTCGTGGCGGCCGATTCCACCGGTCCACGATTCTGCACGCGCACAGACGACGTCCACATTCGTGGCGCCACTCGCGGCTACCGCGCGCTCCAGAAAGGCGCACTTTCGGGCGGCGCTCTCAACCAGTGTGAAGTCGGCCGCCGGCAGCGCGATCGCCAGGGCGAGCCCCGGGAGTCCCGCTCCTGAACCTATGTCCGCGGCCACATGCGCGCCGCGAACGACGTCGAGGTCGAGCGCGACGAGCGAATCGGCCAGATGGTCGTCGACCGCCCTCGCCGCATCGTTGATCGCGGTCGGGGCGTGCGGATCGGCGACGATCAGCTCGAGCAGGGCTCGGAGACTTACGACCGCGGGAACGCCGAGCCCGTACCGCTCCGCCAGGCTGGCGAGGGCCGCATCGGTGTCGACACGGCGGTGGCTCACGTCAGGACCGGGCGCGGAGCGCCGCGCGCTCGCGCTCGATGAAGCCGCCGTAGCGCTCGCGCATCGCCTCGAGCCGCTCGGCGGCGTGGGTATCGAGCCCCCCTACGCCGGCCTGTTCCAGCACAGGCAGCACGTCCCGGACCAGCGCGCGGCCGCGCGCCATCCATTGGTAGTACGAGCGGCCACCGTGGTGGTAGGGCCCGTACAGCCGGGTGTCCGGGAAGTGGGCCATGAGCCAGCGGAAGATCGCCTCGTGGCGGACGTGCATTCGCAGGGTCACCTGCGGCTGTTTGCCGTCTCCGCCGAACGACCCCTCGCCGACGAGCAGGCCCACGAACAGCCCGCGATCGAAGTCCGAGAGTCCCTCCACTGCACCGGTGTTCTACACGATGTGTTGTTTCACCGTCAAGAAAAACGTGAAACGCCAGCGGCTGCGTCACCCGGGCTGACCCGGTTTGCGAGCCGCCCCCGAACCGGGATTCCCTATTCGACCAGCGGTGCGACAACCAGCCGCCGGTCGGGCTCCTGGCCTTCGCTGTAGGTCTCGACGTCGTGGCGGCTCTTGAGGTGCTCGTGGACGACCTTGCGCTCCAGCGCACTCATCGCCTCGAGCGATACCGGACGTCGATCATGGACCGCCGTCTCCGCCGCCTGGTCAGCCGCGGCCCGTAGCGCCACGGCGCGCCGCTCGCGGTACCCGGCGGCGTCCACGACGACGTGGACCGGCTCGCCACAGCGGCGGAAGGCGATCCGGTAGGCCAGATGCTGGATTGCGTCGATCGTCTGCCCGTGGTGCCCGATCAACAGGCCCAGGTCATCACCGAGGAACTCCGCCGTGACGCCATCACCGTCCTCCTCGACCCGCACGGCCGCGTCGACGCCGATCCCCCGCGCCACCTCCTCGAGCAGCTCGCGCACGCACGAAACCGCGGTTTCCATCCCCGCCTCCATCGGCTACCGGCGGCGCCCCGAACGCTTCTTCTTCTTCCGCGGGGGCGGCGGGGGCGGCGTCTCGCGCCGGGCCCGGGTGCCCGATGCGGCGCCCACGCCGGCCGGCTGCTTCGCCTTGTCCTTGTCCTTCGCTTCGGGCGGCTTGATCAGCCCGCGCACAAGTCCGCCCAGACCCCCGGCACCAGAGCCGTTCGGCGCGCCACTCCCGCCGTCACCCGCGGGCGTATCGCCTGCCGGCGTGACCGGTGTGATCGTTCCGATCCGCTTACGGATCACATACTGCTGGCCCATCGTCCAGCTGTTCGTCGTGATCCAGTAGACGAGCAGCCCGGCCGGGAAGTTGATGATGAAGATGACGAAGAACAGCGGCAGCAGCAGGGTGATCCGGCGCTGCGTCTGGTCCATCGTGGGTGTCGCCATCATCAGGCTGGACGCCAGCTGCGTGCCCACGTACAGCAGGATCAAGACGATGAGGACCACGCCGTGGGCGGTGTTCGTGAGATCTGGGATGAACAGGAAGCCGGCGCCGCCGTGATACGCGTGGGCGTACGCCGGATTGGTGCAGTACGTCGTCTGCCCTGCGGCAACGTGGGCCGTGACGTGATGTACCGCGGCGTAGTTCGCCTGGAAGGCATGCTGGACGCTCGCGCAGATGTCCTTTCGGAGGCTGGTGCGAAGCGTGTAGAAGAGGCCGATGAATACCGGCAGCTGCGCGACAAGCGGCAGGCACGAGGCGAACGGGTTGACCTCGTTCTCCTTGTAGAACTTCATTACCTCCTGCTGCTGGCGCTGCTTGTCGTCCTTGTACTTGGCCTGGATCGCCTTCAGCTGCGGGGCCACCGCCTGGAGCTTCTGCATCGAGTGAAACTGCTTGATCGTCAACGGCAGCAGCAGTGCGCGCACGACGATCGTCAGGAACACGATCGACAGACCCCACGAGAGGCCGATGTGGTTGTGGAAGAAGACCAGTACCGGATCGAAGATGTCGATCAGCGGCTGGAAGATGTTGGCGATCGCGAACATGGTCAGGCGCTCGGAGCCGTCGCCTTAGGCGAGAACAGCCGCTGGGCGTCCACGGGGTCGAATCCCCCGTGACTCCAGGGGTTGCAGCGAAGCAACCGCCAGCCGCCCAGCACGAGCCCGCGGAGTATGCCGAATCGCTCGATCGCCTGGGCCGCGTACTCCGAGCAGGAGGGGTAGTACTTGCACCGCGCCCCGAGCGCTGGGGAGATCAGCCGCTGGTAGAGCCGCAGCGGGAACAACACGATCTTCCGGGCGACGCTCATCGCGCCGGCTCGTGATCCGATTCGGCCCGCTGCGGAGCCTGGCGCTGCTCGCCGGTCGCGCGGGCGATCAAACCAGCGAGCGCAAGCCTGATTCCGTCCAAACCCTCACGCTCAGCTAGACCCCGCGCTTCGTGCCTGGCGACGACCACGGCGTCGCTTCCCGCGGGCAGCGACGCGCTCTCGAGCGCAAACGCCTCGCGCAGGAGCCGCTTGACGCGGTTGCGCTGGACGGCTCCGCCGACCTTCCGTGAGACCGACAGGCCAAGCCGCGGCGGTGAGTCCGTCTCACGCGGGAACACGTAGAGGACGAGCTCGCGGGACGCGTGCGAGCGGCCGTGACGGAAGACGCGATCGAAGTCGGCGCTCCGGGAGAGCCGCGCACGTCCCGGTCGGGGGCGTGCGCCGTGCTGCCCGGCCATCAGACCGTCAATCGCTTGCGGCCCTTTGCGCGGCGCCGCTTCAGTGTCAGCTGACCCGCGCGCGTACGCATCCGCGCGCGGAAACCGTGGGTGCGCGCTCGCTTGCGCTTCTTTGGCTGGTAGGTGCGTTTCATGGCTCACTAGCCCAGGCGGGATCAGGGCCAGTATACGCAGGCCCCTGGGCCCGCTCCGGTTTTTCTCGCGCTTTGCGCCAACCCCCCTGCAGCCCCGCCGCGCGCCCTGGGGCCGTTGGTATATTCGCCCGCCTCGGGCGAGTCTTGCCCGGCCTCAGAACGGTGATTGAAAACGCTCCCACAAAGGAGTCGCTTGGAGCTGCCCGAGAACGTCGAGCCGGTTGCTGCGTGGCGCGCGATCCGCGCCGAGCTTCGTCGGGCGCTTGGCGAGTCCACCTACGAGATCTGGATCGCGCCACTCGAGGTCAAGGCGTTCGAGGGGACGATGCTGCTGCTCACCGCTCCACCGGCGACGCGCGCATGGACCGCGAAGCGCTTCGGGCGGATCCTCGAGAGTTGCGCCAGGGCGGTCATCGGAACCGATGTTCAAGTAGCGCTCGAGGGCACGCCCGGGCACGACTCCATGGCCGCCACCCCGGTTGAGGCGCTCAGCAGCCTCAATCCCCGCTACAGCTTCGAGCAGTTCATCATCGGCGACGGCAACCGCCTCGCCCACGCCGCATCACTGGCCGTCGCCGAACTCCCCGGGCAGGCCTACAACCCGCTGTTCCTACACGCGCCGCCAGGCCTCGGAAAGACGCATCTGCTGCATGCGATCGGTAATTACGTGAGCGCCTTCGGCGGGACCACCAAGGTCCGCTACACGACCGTCGAAGCCTTCACCAACCACTTCATCCGCGCGCTCGGCTCGCGCTCCATCGACGGCTTCAAGCACACATACCGCGACGCGGACGTGTTGCTGATCGACGACGTCCAGTTTCTGGCCAGCAAGGCGAAGACCGAGGAGGAGTTCTTCCACACCTTCAACGCCTTGTATGAGTCCGGCCGCCAGCTCGTTCTGACCTGCGACCGGCTGCCGAGCGCGCTCGTCTCGGTCGAGGAGCGACTGCGGGAACGGTTCGAGGCCGGCTTGGTGGCGGATATCCGGCCACCGGATTTCCATACGCGTGTAGCGATCCTGCGAAAGCGAGCGATGCTCGACCGCCTCCCACTGGCCGACGGCTCGGTGCTCGAGGCGATCGCCGAACGCGTCACCGACAACGTCCGCTCGCTCGAGGGAGCGCTGATCAGGGTCGTCGCCTACCACTCGCTCACGGCGCGGCCGATCGACCTCGCGCTCGCCGGCACGGTGCTCGACGCGATGTACCCACAGCGGCCCTCGGCAGCGCTCTCGATCGGCCGGATCCAGGCGACCGTCGCGTCCCACTACGGCCTCGCCGTCTCGGACCTCGTCTCGGCGGGCCGCGCGGCCAGGATCGCCTGGCCCCGTCAGGTAGCGATCTACCTGACGCGAGAGCTCACGAGTTCTCCGCTCCAGACGATCGGAGAGGCGTTCGGCGGGCGCAACCACGCGACCGTCCTGCACGCTTGCAAGCGCGTCTCGGACCGCCTCGCCGACGATCAACAAGCCGGCGTCGAGCTCGAGCAGCTCAAGACGGCGATCTCCTCGGGCGAAGACGACCGCACCTGTTGACAGACTTCTCGCCCCGCCGCGGCCGCGAACTTTGCCGCTACATGCGGGCGAATGCACAGTTATCCACAGCCCTTATTCGCACTATCACTACTGATTCCCTCCTAAGGTAATTGCCGTGAAGATCTCCCTCGAACGCGACGCGCTGCTCGCGCAACTCCAGACGGTCACCAGGGTCGCTTCGACCCGCAGCGCGATCCAGGCGCTCTCCGGCGTGGAGATCGTCGCCTCCTCGACAGCTTGCGAGCTCCGCGCCACCGACATGGATGTGAGCCTCAGGGTTCCGCTCCAGGCCGAGCTCGTGCGCGAGGGGGTCGTCGTGCTGCCGGCGCGACTCCTGCTGGACGTCGTCCGTTCACTCCCGGCACCGCAGGTGTCGCTCGAGTTGCGGGCGGCCGAACAGGACGTCGAGCTGATCTCCGGCAAGGCGACGTTCCACATCCGCACGCTCCGCGCCGAGGACTTCCCGCCGTTCCCCGAGCCGGATGCCGAGGCCGGGATCTCGATGCCGGTCGACGCGTTCGTCGCCACCGCGTCGAAGGTCGCCGGATCCGCCTCGCGAGACGAGACGCGGCCGGTGCTCACCGGGATTCTCGTCTCCGCGTCCGAGCGGGAGCTCCGGATGGTCGCCACCGACTCCTACCGGCTGAGCGTGAAGGAGACGACGCTCGAGTCCGCGCTGTCATCCGCGTTCGAGGTCAACGTGCCGGCGCGGGCGCTCCAGGAGCTGTCCCGGGTCGCGTCCGGGGTTGAGGAGAAGCAGCTCAGCCTGAGCGTGCTCCAGAACCAGGTCGTGTTCAGCCTCGATGGAGTGATCCTCTCCTCCAGGCTGATCGACGGCCAGTTCCCCAACTATCGCCAGCTGCTCCCGGAGGGCTTCGAGCACGAGTTGCGAATCGCGGGTGCGGAGCTGACCGAGGTCGTCCGCCGGATCAGCCTGCTGGCGCAGAAGAACGCTCCCCTGCGGTTGTCGTTCAACCCCGGCGAGCTGACGGTCTCGGCGCAGACGCCGGACGTCGGCGAGGCGTCGGAGTCCCTTCCGGTCCCGTTCCAGGGCGAGCCGCTCGAGATCGGCTTCAACCCGGACTTCCTGCGGGACGGGCTCGAGGCTGTCGAGGAGGGCGACCTGCTGCTCAAGCTGATCAGCCCGCTGCGCCCGGGGCTGATCGAATCGGCCGACGGCAGCGGCTTCCAGTACCTGATCATGCCGATCCGCCTGAACGTATAGGAGCCCGGCCGGAGTCCTGGTGGAGCCTTAGCCATGCGCGTTCTCAGCCTTGCACTGCGCGACTTCCGCAGCTACGAGGCGGCGGAGGTGGCGCTCGGCGACGGGCTCACGGTCGTCGCGGGGCCCAACGGAGCGGGCAAGACGAACCTGCTGGAGGCCCTGTACTTCGGATCCACGGGGCGCTCCTGCCGAACCGCGAACGAGCGGGAGGTGGTTCGGTTCGGCGCCGGAGCGACCCGGGTCGTGGTCCGCTCACTGGCAGAGGACGGGCCGCACGAGACGGCCGTCGGGTTCGCGCCCGGGCAGCCCAAGCGGCTGAGGGTCGACGGGGCCGACGTCGAGCGGCTGCTCGATTCCCCCACCCGTCCGCTCGTCAGCGTGTTTCTGCCCGACCGGCTCGAGCTCGTGAAGGGGGCACCAGCGGTCCGGCGAGCCCACCTCGACCAGTTCGTGACCGCGCTGTGGCCCGGTCGCGCCGAGACGCGGCGGGCCTACGGCCAGGCGCTCGTCCAGCGCAACGCGCTGATCGCCAGACTGCGTGCGGGACGGGGGTCACGCGACTCGCTGGCGAGTTGGGACGCCCAGCTGGCGCGGTGCGGCATCGCGCTGATGCGCGACCGCGCGCAGGCGGTCGAGGAGATCGCCGAGCCGGCACGGCGGATCGGGGCTTCGCTTGGGATCGAGGCCGGCCTGTCGGTCTCCTACCGGCCCCGTTCGCCGGCCGCCGATGCCGCTGAGCTCGCCGAGGAGCTTCGCGAGCGCGTCGACCAGGACGTCGAGCGCGGGTTCACAGGTCACGGGCCCCACCGCGACGAGCTCGGGCTGTCGCTCGGAGAGCATGACCTACGCGCGTACGGGTCCCAGGGCCAGCAGCGGATCGCCCTGCTGGCGCTGCTGCTCGGCGAACGCGAGGCGATCGCGAACAGCCGTGGCGCGCCGCCGGTGATGCTGCTCGACGATGTGATGAGCGAGCTCGACGACGTCCGCCGGCGTGCGCTCGTGGAGTTGCTGCGCGCGGGGAGCGGGCAGTCGGTGATCACGACGACGGATCTCGAGCACGTCCCGGGTGCGACCGAGGACGGCATCGTTCGCCTGACGGTCATGCACGGGCGCGTGCTGGAGGAGGTGCCCGCGTGACGAGTTGGCGGCGGAGCCCCCGTCAGCTCGAGGCGGTAGTGGACCGGATCCGCGACGAGCTGGCACCGCAGACGCTGCTGGCGGAGGTCCAGCGGGTCTGGCCCGAGGCCGTCGGCGCCGCCATCGCGGCCGAGGCGGAACCGTCCTCGGAACGGGGTGGAGTGCTCACGATCTCGTGCTCGGGGTCGGTGTGGGCACAGGAACTCGACCTCATGGCCCCGGCAATCCTCGAGCGTCTGAACGGCTTGCTGCGCAGCGGGCTGGTGACGCGGCTGCGGTGTGTGACGCTGCCGCCGACGCGCTTGTCATAAGCACGCTTGCCCGGCCCGCGAGCGGATACCTCGGAATGGTAGCCAACGTGCGACACTTTTGTTGCGTTTTGCAGGCAAATTGGAACACATGCAGGGGTATTTCTGCCGCCGATTGTGCTAACCTTAGATACATCAACTTGCGATGCACCCGGCGCGCCGTAGAAGCGCGAAACCGGGGTATCCCGATGTAACGGAGGATCGTTGGCAAAGGACGATGGCGCCGATCGGCGCGCGAAGGACCAAACCAGTTATGACGCCCAGGACATCACCGTCCTGGAGGGTCTCGAGGCCGTCCGCCGACGTCCTGGTATGTACATCGGCTCGACCGGTCTGCGGGGCCTTCACCACCTTGTCTACGAGGTCGTAGACAACTCGGTCGACGAGGCGCTCGCCGGCTACTGCGACGCGGTCTCGGTCACGATCCATCCGGACAACTCCGTCACGGTCGTCGACGACGGGCGCGGGATCCCGGTCGCGATGATGGCCAAGGAGAAGCGACCGGCGGTCGAGGTCGTCCTCACCGTCCTGCACGCCGGCGGGAAGTTTGGCGACGGCGGTGGCTACAAGGTCTCCGGCGGCCTGCACGGCGTCGGCGTCTCGGTCGTCAACGCGCTATCCGAGCATCTCGACGTCGAGGTCCGGCGTGACGGCTTCGTCTGGCGCCAGGCCTACGAGCGCGGCAAGCCGCTAGGGGCGCTCGAGAAGGGTGAGCCGACCAAGGAGACCGGGACCACGATCAGCTTCCTC
>DATKFF010000096.1:0-2089 GCA_035511595.1 Solirubrobacteraceae bacterium
CGGTACCCGCCCGGAGGCGGCGGTCATCGCCGCGAAGACGGTTCCCACCGCGTGCAGGCTGGCCACGCCCTCGGCCAGCCGGGCCCCGCCCGAGTGCCACAGGCCCACGATCGGAACCCCGCGGGAGACCGCCTCGGTGTACGCACCGACGATCGCGGCGCAGCCCGCGGTGCCCATGGCGCCGCCTTGCACCCGCGGGTCGGAGGCGAACGCCACCGCGCCCGCGCCGTGCACCAGCCCCACGCCCGCGACCACCCCGCTCCGCTCGTCGCCGTCCGTCGGCAGCAGGTCCAGCGTGCCGGGGTCGAACAGCGCCTTTAGCCGCTCCCGCGGATCGCGGGGCAGGCTCTGGCGGGGAGGCTTGGGGGGGTCGTCCCCCCGGGGCAGCACCGTCTGCCGGGGGACGGCAGCCGCTCCCGCGTCTGGGGTGGTCGTCATCTGAGGTCTCCTCTACCGGCTTTACGGGTTCAGGCGGCGGTGAACACGAGCGACACGTTGTGGCCGCCGAACCCGAACGCGTTGTTCACCACCGCCATCGGTCCGGCGCCGCGCTTGGTCAGCGGCCTCGGCTCGGTGGCGACATCGACGGGCACGTCGTCGTCCAGGTCTTCGAGGTTGATCGTGGGCGGGGCCACCTGGTCGCGCAGCGCGAAGATGGCGGCTACCGACTCGACGGCGCCCGCACCGCCGAGCAGATGCCCGGTCATCGACTTGGTCGACGAGACGATCACGCCGTCGGCCGCCGATCCCAGCGCCTTGACCAGGGCCTGCGCCTCGAGCGGGTCACCTTCCGGGGTGGAGGTGGCGTGCGCGTTCACGTGCACGACCTGATCCGGGTTGACCCTCGCGTCAGCCAGCGCCCGGCCGATCGCCGTGGTCACGCCGGCCCCGTCGGGCGCCGGGTGGGCGATATGGTAGGCGTCCGAGGAGTAGCCGGCCCCAGCCGCGACGGCGTACACCCGCGCGCCGCGCTGCCGCGCGTGCGACAGCGACTCCAGCACCAACATGCCGGCGCCCTCGCCGAGCACGAACCCGTCCCGGCCCTTGTCGAACGGCCGCGAGGCCCGCTCCGGGTCGTCGTTTCGGGTGGACATGGCCCGCATGACCGCGAACGCGCCGATGTTCAGCGGCATGATCGCCGCCTCGGTGCCGCCCGCCATGACCACGTCGGCCCGCCCGGAACGGATCATGTCGATGCCGTACCCGATCGCCTCCGCGCCGGACGCGCAGGCGCTGACCAGCGCGTGCGCTCCGGCGTGCGCCCCGAGCTCCATGCTGATCCAGCCGGCCGACCCGTTGGGCATCAGCATCGGCACCGTATACGGCGAGATGCGCTGCCAGCCCTTGGAGTTGAGGATGTCGTACGCGGCCAGCGTCGATCCGATGCCGCCGATCCCGCTCGTAACTGTGACCCCGAGCCGTTCCGGGTCCATCTCCGGCGCGCCCGCGTCGGCCCACGCCTCGCGCGAAGCGACGAGCGCGAACTGCTCGCAGCGATCCATCCGGCGGGCCTGCACGCGGCCCACGATCTCCGCCGGGTCGGCGGCGGCCGGCGCGGCGATCCGCACCGGCAGCCGCTCGGCCCACGGTTCGGTCAGGCGTCGCACGCCGCTCCGCCCGGCCAGCATCGCCGTCCAGGTCGACGCGGCATCCCCGCCGAGCGGGGTGGTCGCGCCGAGCCCGGTGACGACGACGGTCTCGCGGTCCGCCGTCACGCTCTGCCTCCCGCTCGCCTCCGGGGCGCCTTAAGGCGCCGCCTTCCCTCGTCGCTCGTCCCTCGCCCCTGGGGTGGGTCCGTGGGGACAAACACAGTCCAGGCGACGCCGCGCCCCGTCGGCTCGCTCACGCCGGGTCGCCGGCGTTCTTGGCCACGAAGTTCACTACGTCCTGGACGGTGGTGAGGTCCTTGAGCTGGTCGTCGGGGATCTCGACGCCGAACTTGTCCTGCGCCGCGACGGCGATCTCGACCATGGACAGCGAGTCGATATCGAGGTCGTCGACGAAGCTCTTGTTCGGGGTCACCTCGTCGGCGGGCACGCCGGCGATCTCCTCGACAATTTCGCCCAGCCCGGCGAGGATCTCCTGGTCA
>DATKFF010000097.1:0-8256 GCA_035511595.1 Solirubrobacteraceae bacterium
AAGCCGGGTGCCGACGTGAGCGCCGCGCTCGCGAACATCCACAGCCCGGACCCGACGACATTCGCCGGGCAGCTCGCGGCCCAGGCGGCGTCGGCTGCAGCCGCGTCGCCCACGCCCCCGGCCAGCACTTCGACGACGTCGGCCAGCTCCGCCACCGCGACGGCGACCACCTCCTCCACCCCGACCGGCTCGACGACCGGTTCGACCGCGGGCACAACCGCCGTCGGCTCGCCTCCCTCCACGACGGCCCCGACCACTGCCACCGCCACGCCCCCGACTCAGAGCAGCCAATCCGGCAGCGCGTCGACTGGCGCCACGCAGGCGCCCGCGACGGGCGCGGCGCCTATGGCTCCGGCCGGCTCATCCCAGTCCAGCGGCTCAACTGGCGGGTAGCACTCGATGGGCGCCCTCGACCGGAGGATCGGGGTTCTATTCGTAGCGTTCATCGCGCTGCTGGGCGTTGCTTTGATGCGCGCGACCTACCTCGGATCGGTCCGTGCCGGGTCGCTGAGGCGCGCGGCCGCGACCCAGCAGGTGACGACCGTGATCACGCCGGCGCCACGCGGGACGATCACGGACAGCCGCGGCGTCGAGCTCGCCGTCAGCGAGTCGGCCGATGACGTGGTCGCCGATCCGTACCTGATCGCCCAGTCGGGTCAGGTTCAGAAGTACGCCAACGAGCTCGCGCCGCTGCTCGGTAAGCCGTTCACCACCGTGCTCGCCGACCTGACCAAGCCGCACACCGGGTTCGTCTACCTCGCGCACCTGCTGCCCGGCGCTCAGGCGGCCGCGATCACCCACCTGCGGATCAATGGCGTCAACCTGATCCCCGAGGTCAAACGTTTCTATCCGCGCTCCTGGGAGGCCTCTCAGGTGCTCGGTTTCGTTGGCGCGCAGGGGGAGGGCCTGAGCGGGCTCGAGTACAAGTTCAACCCCGTCCTCGGCGGCCACAACGGGATCCGGAAGTTCGTCAATGACGGGATCGGCACCGCGATCTCAGTCGACGACGTCAAGCCGACCGTCCCGGGCAAGACGCTGCGGCTGACGATCGATGCCGCGCTGCAGGCATACGTCGAGCAGGTGCTCGCGGGCGTCGGAGCGCAGTACTCGCCCCAGGGGGCGACCGCGATCGTCGCCGACCCCCGCACGGGCGCGATCCTCGCGCTGGCCAACTGGCCGCGCGTGAACTCCAACGATCCGCTGTCCGCGCCCCAGTCGGCCTGGGAGAACCAGGCGATCGGGTTCAGCTACGAGCCCGGTTCGACGTTCAAGGCGATCACGGTCGCGGGCGCGCTCCAGGACGGCCTGGTCACGGCGAGCACCCCGTTCGGGATCCCGCCGCAGCTCCAGGTGTACAACCGCACGATCCACGATGCCGAATCGCACGGCTACGAAACGCTGTCGGTCGCCGACATCCTCAAGTACTCCAGCAACATCGGCGCCGACGAGATCGGCATGCGGCTCGGCGCGCCGCGCTTCGACTACTGGGTTCATCGCTTCGGGTTCGGCTCGCCGACCGGCGTCGATCTTCCGGGAGAGCAGCAGGGCATCGTGCTGCACTACTGGAACTACTCTGGCGTGTCGATGGCCAACCTGCCGTTCGGGCAAGGCGAGGAGGTGACGCCGATGCAGATGGTCGAGGCGTACTCGGCGATCGCCAACGGCGGCATCCTTCGCGCGCCGCACATCGTCGGCTCGATCGGCGGCAAGCCGGTCCCGACCGTGCGCGGGCGGCGGATTCTCAGTCCGAGCGTCGCGCAGCAGCTGCGCGACATGCTCCGCGGCGTGCTCGCCGACGGCGGCACTGCCTCCGGCGCCGCGATCCCGGGATGGGACATGGCCGGCAAGACGGGCACCGCGAGCATCGTCGTCAACGGCCAGTACTCCCAAAGCGAGTACGTCGCGTCGTTCATCGGGATGGTGCCGACCAACGACCCCAAGCTCGTGGTCGCCGTGATGGTCAACCGGCCGCAGGGCTCGATCTACGGCGGCTCGGTCGCTGCACCCGCGTTCCAGAAGATCGTCGGCTGGGCCGTGCCGTACTTCGGGATCTCGCCGCGCTGACCGACGCGTTCAGCTCGGGTGCGACTGTCGTGCCGCCAGCGTGTCCGCCAGCGATGCAAGCCGCGTGTCCCACTGCGCTCCGACGTGCGCCATCCACGAGACCGCGTCCGACAGCGGCGCCGGGGTGACGCGGTAGCGGACCTCGCGACCGGCGCGCTGACGCTCGAGCAGGCCCGCGTCAGTCAGGGCGCTCAGGTGCTTGATGACCGCCTGGCGTGAGATCGGAACCCCGCCCGCAAGCTCGGTAGCGGTCGCCGGGTGCTCGGAGATCGCGCTCAGCAGCCGCCGGCGTGTGGGATCGGCAAGCGCGCCGAACACGGCGTCGGCGCGACCGTCAGCGCCGGTCACGCGACGGCCACCATCGCGGGGCCGTAGCTGGATCCGCCGGCGCCGGGCAGCGGGATCCCGGTGACGTCGAGGACCTCCAGCGGTCGAGACTCGACGATGTGAAGCCGCGTCTCGCCGCCGTCGCCCTCGGGCTCGAGCGTCAGCTCGACACGCGTGGCAGGCTCGCCGTCGGTCGCCCACCAGAACGCCAGGCGTCCGTCGCCTTCGCCCTCGGGATGCGGGGCCACCGCCTCCTCGACCCACCCGCGCTTGACGTCGCCCCCTGAGCCGAAGCTCGCCTCGCCGCCGGGGACGAGGTCCAGCTGGACGTCCTCCGCGAGCCAGCCTGGAGCCGTGATCACGTCCCAGACCTGCCCGGGCGGGGCCGGGAGCACAAGTTCACGTTCGATCTGCTCGGTCATCGGCCACTCCTTTCGAACAATCTGGGCGATTTCTCGGAAATAGACCGAGAAATTTCCCACGACCCTGGCTGAGGCGCAACTCACAGGTTGCGTATCTGGTAGTTTCTACGCAACCATCCGGTTGCACTATATAGAAGAACTAGGAGGTCGTGATGACACTGGTGCCGATGGTCGTAGAGCAGACCGCCCGCGGCGAGCGCTCGTTTGACATCTATTCCCGGCTGCTGAATGACCGGGTCGTGTTCCTCGGCGGCCAGGTCGACGAGGACATCGCGAACCTGATCGTCGCGCAGCTCGTCCACCTCGAGTCGGACGATCCCGACAAGGACATCCACCTCTACATCAACTCGCCCGGCGGCTCGATCTACGCCGGGCTCGCGATCTACGACACGATGCAGTTCATCCGGCCGGACGTACAGACGATCTGCTATGGGATCGCGATGTCGATGGGCTCGCTGCTGCTGGCCGGCGGCGCCCCCGGAAAGCGGATGGCACTGCCCAACTCGAGGATCCTGATCCACCAGCCGTCGGGGGGATTCGAGGGCGCCTCGAGCGACATCGAGATCCACGCCCGCGAGGTGCTGGCGCTGCGCGCCCGGCTAGACGAGATCTACGCGGAGCACACCGGACAGTCGATCGAGCGTGTCCACGCCGATATGGAGCGCGACCGGTACTTCACGGGCGAGGAGGCGGTCGCCTACGGGCTCGTGGACCGGGTCATCCAGCGCCGAGAGCTCGCCGCACGGGGCCGCGGTTTCGCGGCCGCGTCAGCCTGAGTGAGGGCGAGCCCGGGTGGCCGGTTCCGCCTGAGCTCGCCTTTACACTCGGGCCCCGATGCGTCTTGATGATGTGCTGGCGGGCGGCCCGGCGGACGCGCGCGGGCTCGAGATCTCAGAGCTCGCCTACGACAACCGCGCGGTCGCTCCGGGCACGCTGTTCTTCTGCGTCCCGGGCTTCACCCGTGACGGCCACGACTTCGCCGCCGACGCGATCAGGCGTGGCGCCGTCGCGCTGGTGGTGCAGCGACCGCTGCACCTCGGCGTGCCGGAGATCGTCGTCCCGGACGTGCGCGCGGCGATGGCTCCCGCCGCGGCGCGGTTCTTCGGCGACCCGACCGCCGAGCTCGCGGTCGCAGGGGTGACGGGCACCAACGGCAAGACCACGACCGCGTACCTGGTGCGCGCGCTGCTCGAGGCCGACCGCCGCCCGACCGGCCTGCTCGGCACCGTCACCAGCGTGATCGGCGGCGTCGAGTATCCGGTCGAGCGGACGACGCCCGAGGCGATCGACCTGCAGCGGACCTTCCGCGAGATGCTGGAGGCCGGCGACCGCGCGTGCTCGATGGAGGTCTCGTCGCACGCGCTCGAGCTCCACCGCGCGGACGCCATTCACTTCGCGGTGGCCGTCTTCACCAACATCAGCAGGGATCACCTGGACTTCCACCCGACGATGGAGGACTACTTCCGCGCCAAGCGGCGGCTGTTCACCGAGGCGCGGCCCCGGCAGGCGGTGATCAACGTCGACGACGCCTACGGCGCGCGGCTCGCCGCGGAGCTCCCGGACGCGCGGACGTTCGCGCTGGACCGCGACGCCACCTACCGCGCCGTCGACGTGCACACCGGCCTCGACGGCTCCCGCTTCACCGTCCGCGGACCGGACGGGATCGTCGAGCTGCGCTCGCCGCTGCGCGGCCGCTTCAACGTCTACAACGTCCTCGGCGCGTACGCGGCCGTGCTCGCGCTCGGGCTCGAGCGGGACCTGGCGGCCGAGGCGATCGCGGGCGCCGGTTTGGTTCCGGGGCGCTTCCAGCCGGTCGACGAGGGGCAGGATTTCGCCGTGCTCGTCGACTACGCGCACACTCCCGACTCGCTCGAGAACGTCCTGCGCGCCGCCCGTGAGCTCACCGCCCGCCGGTTGCACGTGGTGTTCGGCGCCGGTGGCGACCGCGACCGCGGAAAGCGGCCGCTGATGGGCGAGATCGCGACCCGGCTGGCCGACCGCGTGATCGTCACCTCCGACAACCCGCGCTCGGAGGACCCGGTGGCGATCATCGACGAGATCCTCGCCGGCGCCGGGCCCGGCGCCGAGCACAACGTCGACCGCCGCGAGGCGATCGAGCAGGCGATCGCCGACGCCGGCCACGGCGACGTGGTCGTGATCGCGGGCAAGGGACACGAGCAGGGACAGGAGTTCGCGGGCGGGCACAAGCTCCCGTTCGACGACGCAAGCGTGGCGCGTGAGGTACTGAGGGGCGCGGCGCTCGCCAGATGAGGGATTGGAATCCCGAGCGGATCGCGCGCGCGGCGGGTGCGCGGCTGTGCTCGTCACGGGCCGTCGACAGCGGCCCGGAGCGCGCGGTGATCGACTCTCGCGAGGCCGGCCCCGGCGCGCTGTTCGTCGGGCTCCGTGGCCAGCGCGCCGACGGCGGCGAGTTCGCGGGCCCGGCGCTCGCCGCGGGCGCGTGGGGGATCCTGGCGGCCCCGGAGCACGCCGAGGCGGCCGCCGGACAGGCGGGCGGTGTCGTGCTCGCCGCCGATGACCCGCTGCGAGCGCTCCAGCGGCTGGCCAGCGCCTGGCGCCACGAGCTCGGCGCGAAGGTCGTCGGGGTCACCGGCTCGACCGGCAAGACATCGACCAAGGACCTGCTGCACGCCGTGCTGGCGCCGCACCGGCGGACCGTCGCGTCGCGCGCGAACTTCAACACCGAGATCGGGCTGCCGCTCGAGATCCTCGCCGCTCCCGCCGGGACGGAGGTGCTGGTGCTGGAGATGGCGATGCGCGGCGCCGGACAGATTGCCGAGCTGGCGGCGATCGCGGAACCGGACGTCGGGGTGATCGTGAGCGTCGGTCCCGTTCACCTCGAGCTGCTCGGGACGATCGAGGCGGTCGCGGCGGCCAAGGCCGAGCTGCTCGCGGGGCTGAGGCCGGGGAGCACCGCGATCGTCCCGGCCGGCGAACGGCTGCTCGAACCGCACCTGCGCGCCGACCTGGAGACGATCACGTTCGGCGACGGTGGCGACGTACGCCTACTGCGCGTAGACGGCGACCGCCTCCAGATCGACCTGGCAGGGCGCCCGATCGAGCTCGAAGTGTCCTTCCAGCAGGCGCACCTGCGCCGCAATCTGCTCGCGGCGGCGGCCGCCGCACGCGCGATCGGCGTGGTGCCAGAGGGGCGCGTCCAGCTGCAGCTGACGGCCGGGCGTGGGGAGCGAACGAGGCTACCCGGCGACGTCACGCTGATCGACGACTGCTACAACGCCAACCCGATGTCGATGCGCGCAGCCCTCGAGGACCTCTCGGCGACCGATGAGCGCGAACCGCATGCGCGCAGGGTCGCGGTCCTCGGCGACATGCTCGAGCTGGGCCCCGACGAGCGCGAGTTCCACGCGGCGGTCGGCGAGCACGCGTCGGCCGCCGGTGTCGACGTGCTGGTGACGGTCGGGCCGCGCGCCGCGGCGATGTCCGAGCGCTTCACGGGCGCTGTGCGCTCGGCCGGGGACGCGGCCGAGGCGGCCGAGCTGGTTCCGAGCCTGCTGCGTGCCGGCGACCTGGTGCTCGTCAAGGGCTCGCGCGGCGTCGGCCTGGAGCTCGTCTGCCGCGCGCTTCGGAACGGAGCGGGCGACTGATGGGCTCCGTATCCGGCCGGATCCTGATCGGCGGCACCGCGTCACTGCTGATGTGCCTGTTCCTCAGCCCGAAGTTCATCGAGTTCGTGCGCCGCAGAGAATTCGGCCAGAACATCCGTGAGGAAGGGCCCCAGGGCCACCAGACCAAGGCGGGCACGCCGACGGTCGGAGGGATCGTGATCATGGTCGCGTTCGCGGTCCCGTTTCTGATCCTCTTCAATCACCACATCGACCGCGCCTGGTGGGAGTCGATCGGCGTCTTCGGGGCGGCGATCGCGTGCGCGCTCCTGGGGTTCGCCGACGACTACACGAAGATCGCCAAGCGCCGCTCGCTCGGGCTGCGCGCGCGCACGAAGCTGGTGGTGACGATCGCGATCTCGCTGGGGCTGTGGTGGGTGGCGACGCAGAAGGCCGGCGTGAGCTCGGACATCCGGCTGCGGTTCATCGACGCCACCGTCAACACGGGGCCGCTGTTCCCGGTCCTGATCTACCTCGTCGTCGCCGGCACGACCAGCGGGGTGAACCTGACCGACGGGCTCGACGGACTGGCAGCCGGCTGCGCGGCGATCGTGCTGCTCGCCTACATCGGGATCACGTTCATCGCCACCGGGCACCACGACCTGACGCTGCTTGCGGCGTGCCTGGTCGGCGCCTGCATCGGGTTCCTCTGGTTCAACAGCTTTCCCGCCAGCATCTTCATGGGCGACACCGGGTCGCTCGGCCTCGGAGGCGCGATCGCCGGGCTCGCGGTGATGACCAACACCGAGGTGCTGCTGATCCTGCTCGGGGGGATCTTCGTGATCGAGGCGCTGTCCGTCGTGATCCAGGTGTTCTCGTTTCAGACGTTCCGCAAGCGAGTCTTCCTGATGGCCCCGATCCACCACCACTTCGAGCTCCGGGGCTGGTCGGAGACGAAGATCATCCTGCGCTTCTGGATCGTCGCCGCCGCCTGCTGTGCAGTGGGCTTCACCGTGTACCAGCTCTCGATCCGGGGCTAGCACCCAGGGCGATGGCGAGCGTCAAGCCGCGGCCGCCGCTCCCGCCGGGTCCGTACCTGGTGGTCGGCCTGGCGCGCTCGGGGACCGCCGCGGCGCTGGCGCTGCGCGCCCGCGGAGAGGAGGTGATCGGCTACGACGCGGGCGCGCCCGGAAGCGGCGGCCTCGGCGACGCGGCGCGAAGGCTTTCGGCGGTCGGCGTCGAAGTTCACCTGGATGCGTCAGGCGACGCCCTTGCCGCCCGCGCCGGGACGCTCATCAAAAGCCCCGGCGTCCCCCAAAGCGCCCCGCTCGTGCGGGCGGCGCGCGCTCGCGGGATCCCCGTCATGGGCGAGCTCGAGCTGGCATGGCGGCTGCTCGAGAACGAGTTCGTCGCGGTGACGGGGACCAACGGCAAGACGACAACGACGGAGTGGATCGGCCACATCCTCCGGGGGGCCGGCCGGCCGGTCGCCGTCGCCGGGAACGTCGGGACGGCCGCGACGTCGCTGATCGGCGTCCTCGATCCCGACGCGACACTGGTCTGCGAGGCCTCCTCGTTCCAGCTCGAGGACACCTCGGCGTTCGCGCCCGAGGCCGCGGTCCTGCTGAACCTGGCGCCCGACCATCTCGACCGCCACGGCAGCTTCGGCGACTACGTCGCGGCCAAGTTGCGGATCTTCGCCAACCAGGGCAACGACGATGTGGCGGTGGCCCCGGTGGATCTGGAGGTTGAGGACCTGGGAGGGTGCGCGCGCCGCGTCACGTTCGGGGCCGCGCCCGGTGCTGAGCTGGCGGACCGCGCGGGGTATCTGTGGTGGGACGAGGAGCCGCTGATCGCGG
>DATKFF010000098.1:0-2177 GCA_035511595.1 Solirubrobacteraceae bacterium
CGTCCGAGCGCCGAGTCGCGTCGAACACGACGACCCGGCTGGCGCCGGTCGCGGCGCGCAGCAGCATCTCGATCTCGGGGTAGTAGACCTCCTCGACTGCCTTGTCGTCGTAGAGGTCGGCGACGGCGGTTGGGAAGCGCCTGAGCTCGAAACCCTCCCGGTCCAGCGAGAAGGCTCCCGCGTGCGGCCGCAGGTCGTGTATCGGCACGACGTGGCGCTCGGTCGCGAAGAAGAACTTCGGCGCGCCGCCGGTGTAGGCGGAGCTGTGGAAGACCGGCTTCCTGTCCGAAGGAGTGATGAAGGTCAGCACGGCCTCGACGTGGGGTGCTCTCGGCCGGTCCGCGGCGTCGTCCGGCGCGCGGCGCACGTTCGGCGCCGAGGTAGCGAGCGCGCCGCCCTGCCCGGCCATCGGGATCGCCCAGACCGGCGCCAAGGTCGTGCGCACGGACGGGGGCTGGGAGACGAGGTGGTCGCGGACGTCGGACAGGGAACCGTCGACGAGGGTGGAGATGGGGTTCATGACGACCTTCCGAAGGCAATGGCGGCCTCGGCGCTGCTGGCCGGAGGAGCCGCCCGGTGGACTTCACTCGCCTTCGAAGGTGGGCGCCCACGGCGCTCCGCGCCAACGACTTCGCTTCAGACCGACTTGAATGATGTTCAAGTCAACTCGACCAGGCCGCGCAGCCAGCGCTCGACCTGCCGGGCCGCCGCGCTGGGTGTCGTCCCGGCGGCCCGGCAGAGGTAGTGGGCCGCACCGGTCGGGTCGCCGGCGCCGAAAGGCGCGACCAGCGTGCCGCGTGCCAGCCGATCGTCGACGACCGGCCGCCGACCGATCGCTAGGCCGTGGCCGCTCTCAGCGACCTGCAGCGCCTGTTCCTGCCCCTCGAGAGCGATGGCCCCGGAAAGGTCCGGCGGCTCCAGGCCGCGCGCGCGGGCCCACTCCTCCCACTCGTCCGGCGTCAGGGAGTTGACGATGAGACGGACGCGCCGGGAGCGCGTCCAGCAATGCCTCGCCGGGTTGCAGGGTCAGGTAGCCGGGCGCGGCGACCGGCAGCGCGACCTCGTCCAGCAGGAACTCGGCTTCGACGCCCGGCCAGTTGCCCTTCCCGTGGCGGATCGCGAGCTCGACCTGGTCGCGCCTCAGGTCGAGCACACGGGTCGTCGCGACGAGCTGCAGCTCGATGTCGGGATGGGTGCGCTCGAAGGCGCCAAGCTGCGGGATTACCCAGCTCGCGGCGAGCGATGGCGGCACGGTCAGACGCACGACCGTGCGACCGCCCGGGCGCAACAGCGCCTCGGTCGCCACCTGGATTTGGCGGATCGCCGGATCGATCTCTTCGAGATAGCGCCGTCCGGCCGCGGTCAGCCGGACTCCGGAGCCCGAGCGGTCGAAGAGCGCGACCCTGAGGAAGTCCTCGAGGCGCCGGACCTGGTGGCTGATCGCGGACTCGGTGATGCCCAGGCTGTCGGCGGCGTCCCGGAAGCGCCCCTTGACCGCGGCGGCATGGAAGGCGCGCAGCGCGGCGAAGGGCGGCAAGGGTGTCTTCGGCTCGGCCATAGCCCGGGAAGTGTCTCGCCGGCATGACTTTCTTTCAAGTCATGAGAGCTGTGCTGTTCCGCCGCGCCATCGCCGCCCCGTTCCGCCGGGGGTTGGGGAATGAAACTGGTTGTCGCGCTCGCCCGAATACGGGGACGGCGTCGAGATAATCCCGCCAACCTGGCGCTGCTCCCTTCCCCGCTTTACAGTAACGGGCTGTGCGCGCGGACGGCGCCAGAAGGCGACCGCGCCCTTGGAACGGCGCTCACTGCCGTGTCCCCGCCGCGTGACCGAAGCGACCGCCTGCCCCGCCGATCTGTACGTCGGCGAGCCAGCGCCGCCGTGAGCCCGATTTCGGCACGCCGCCCGCGACTTCTCGGCGGCGATCTACGCCTGATGAAGTCGGTTCGAGAAAGTTCGCACTGGACTCTGCCCTGGAGGGAGACGGATTCGAACCTGTATGGGGCTTTTCCTGTCAAGTAGTCGTTTTTGGTTTGTTGCCGGTTCTTTGTTCGGAGGTGTGTCCAGGTAAGGCTAGCATGTTCAGCAGGAGACAGTCCTGCCGGGGTAAAAGTCAGAGCCCCGTAGTTCGGATAGCGGAGGAGATGGAAACAGAACCTTCGAAGCCTATCGACAAGAT
>DATKFF010000099.1:0-12566 GCA_035511595.1 Solirubrobacteraceae bacterium
CGATCACCGCAGCGCTCTCGATCCTGCTTTTGATCATGGTCGTGATCGCCGGGACCGGGGCCTCAGGGACGAGTTGGTTCGACCGCAACAACGCCGGCTTCGCCGGGGCCCAGTCGCTGTTCGGCGGCAGCGGCCTCTCGCCGGACACGCTGGGGCTGTTCACGCTCCTGATCGCGCCCGTCCAGGTGCTCCTGATCTTCTTCACCATGCTCGGCTTCTCGCAGGGCTGGAACGTCGAGCTCGAGGTTCCGATCGAGGAAGCCCGCCGGCGCGGCTACCAGCCGTCCGGCCCCGCGCCGCCGCAGCCCGCCGCCGCTTAGCGACCCGGCTCCCGGATGCGGCGGGTGGGAGTCGAACCCACACGTCCTTTCGGACACCGGGACTTGAATCCGGGGCGTCTGCCAATTCCGCCACCGCCGCGAGGGCGCGAGTTTAGTTCCCAGAGACCAGCGCGAACAGCTCGTCGATGATCGCCGCGGGCGCGACGACGAGCCCGTACGGATCATCCCCGGCCGGCGGAAGATCACGCAGCTCCAGGCCGGCGCGGGCGCAGATCAGAACTCCCGCGCCGATGTCCCAAGCGTGCACACCCCGCTCGTAGTAGGCGTCGTACCGGCCGACTGCGCACCACGCCAGGTCCAACGCGGCGGCGCCGAACCGCCGGATGTCGCGGACGCGCGGGAGCACCCGGCTGACGACCTCCGCCTGGCGGGCGCGCATCGCCGCGTCGTACGCGAACCCCGTGGCGACCATCGCGGTCGCGAGCTCGGAGCGATCCGACGCCTCGACCGGCTCTCCGTTCAGTGTCGCCCGGCCGGAGCGGGTCGCCTCGAAGCTCTCGTCCCGCATCGGGTCGAACACGACGCCCGCGATCGCTCCGGAGCTGTCCTCGCACGCCACGCTCACCGCGAAGGACGGGATCCCGAATAGAAAGTTGATCGTCCCGTCGAGCGGATCCACCACCCATCGGAGCTCACCATCACCCGTTTCGCCCCCCTCCTCCCCCAGGATCGCGTCCCCGGGTCGCAAGCGGCCGAGCACCCCCCGGATCGCCCTCTCGGCGGCCAGGTCCGCGTCAGAGGCGAGATCCGTCGGCGTCGACTTCGCGCGGACCCCGCGCGCGACCTCGCCGAAACGGCTCGTGAGCTCCTTCGCCGCCGCCCGAGCCGCCTCACGCGCGACGCCCAGGAGCTCGTGCTCGTCGGCTTCGGCCACGGGGGCGTTTGTATCCGATGGAGCGTCCCGGTGGCGTCCCGACTGGTGCGATCATCCGCCGATGCGCCTGACCGAGACCGTCTCAGGCCTCGCCGCCTTCCCGGGGAGAGGCGCCGGCACCGATGCCGAGCGCCGGTCCGCGCGCTGGCTCGCCAGCGAGCTGTCCGCCAACGGCGGCGAGGTCGTGGTCGAGCCGTTCTGGACGCGCCCGAACTGGGCGCTCGCCAACGCCTGGCACGTGGCGCTCGCGATCGCCGGCAGCCTCGTGTCCGTCCCGTCACCGATCGCCGGCTGCGCAACGCTGGGCCTCGCGCTCGTCTTCGTGCTTGCGGACGCCCTCACCGGCGTCTCCCCCGGCCGCCGGCTGACACGGGAACGCGCCAGCCAGAACGTGATCGCGGTCGCCCCCAGCGCTCCGGGTGCAAGCACGCGCCTGATCCTCACCGCCAACTACGACGCCGGCCGATCCGGTCTGGCCTACCGTGACATCTTCCGCCGGACATCGAGCTTTCTGCGCCAAGCGGTCCACGGCATCCCCCCCGGCTGGGTCGGGTGGCTCGTGGTGGCGATCCTGTGGCTGCTGGCGGTCGCGGTGCTGCGCCTCGACAGCGATAAGGGGCAGGTGATCGGGGCGATCCAGCTGCCGCCGACCGTCGCGCTCGTACTGGCGTTCGCGATGCTGCTCGAGCTGGGCACGGCCGACTGGTCGCCGGCGGCCGGCGACAACGCGAGCGGGGTCGCGGTGGCGGTCGCGCTGGCTCGCGCGCTCGGTGCGGCGCCCCCCGCCCACCTCGCCGTCGAGCTCGTCCTCACCGGCGCCGGCGACGGTGGCCAGCTCGGGCTGCGTCGGTACCTGCGTGCCCATCGCGCGGAGCAGAGCAGGGCCGACACGGTCGTGCTCGGCGTCGCGCCATGCACAGACGGGAGACCCCGGTGGTGGCGGAGCGATGGCGCCTTCCTGCCGCTGCGCTACGCGCGCCCGCTACGGCAGCTGGCGGAGCGAGTCGCCGGCGAGGAGCCTCACCTGGCGATCGCTCCACACGTCGCTCGCGGCGCAGCACCGGCCTTTCCTGCGCGCCGTGCCCGGTTGCCCGCCCTGGCGATCGGGTGCCTGGACGACCGTGGGCTCGCCCCAAGGTCCCACCACCGCGACGACACAGCAGACGCCGTCGACGCCAGCGCGCTCGACGCGGCTGTCCAGTTCGGGCTGCTCCTGATCGACGGAATCGACGCGGTGGTGGCGGACGCTCAGGGGCAGCCCAGCGCTACACCGGCGTGACCGGGTTTCGCTTTTCCGGCCACTGACGGTCCTTGCCCGCCGCGAGCGCGAACCGACGGATCAGCTCGTCCCGCAACCCCTCGGGCTGGATGACCGCATCGACCACCAGCTCAGAGCCGAGGTGGAGGATGTCGATGTCCTCGGCGTACTCGGCGCGCAGCTCCTCCGTGCGCGCGGCCCGCTCGTCCGGATCCTCGATCGCCTGAAGCTGGTTGTAGTAGACCGCATTGATCGCGGCCTGCGGGCCCATCACCGCAATCGACGCACTCGGTAGCGCCAGGCAGCAGTCCGGGTCGAACGCCGGCCCCGCCATCGCGTACAGCCCGGCCCCGTAGGCCTTTCGGACGATCACCGAGAGTTTCGGGACGTTCGCCTCGGACACGGCGCTGATCATCTTGGCGCCGTGCCGGATGATGCCCTCGCGCTCCACCTGGGTCCCGATCATGAATCCGGGCACGTCGGCCAGGAACAGCAGCGGGATGTTGAACGCGTTGCAGGTCCAGATGAAGCGCGCGGCCTTGTCCGCCGAGTCGACGAACAGGACGCCGCCCTTGAACTTCGGCTGGTTGGCGACGATCCCGACGACGCGACCGTCGAGTCGCGCGTAACCGACGATCAGCTCCCGCGCCCAGCGCGCGTGGATCTCGAGGAACGAGCCCGCATCGACGAGCGACTCGAGCAGCTCGCGCATGTCGAACGGCTTGTTCTCATCGGCCGGGATCAGCTCCCGGATCGGGCGATCGGACGCGGGATGCGCCGGTGGGGCGCTCGGGGGCTCCTCGGCGAACGAGCTGGGGAAGTATGCGAGATAACGCCTGGCGAAGTCGATCCCCTCCGCGTCGTCGCCGACGAGCACGTGCCCGACCCCGCTGCGAGAAGTGTGCATCCGGGCGCCGCCCATCTCCTCGAGCGTGACCTTCTCGCCGATCACCATCTCAGCCATCCTGGGCGACCCGAGGTACATGGACGCGTTGCCGTCTCGCATCACGACGACGTCGCAAAACGCCGGGATGTACGCGCCGCCGGCGGCGCTGGGGCCGAACAGCACGCAGATCTGTGGCACGACGCCGGACAGGCGAACCTGGTTGAAGAAGATGCGTCCGGCGTGCCGCCGCCCCGGGAACATCTGCACCTGTTCGTTGATCCGCGCTCCTGCCGAGTCGACGAGGTACACGATCGGGGTGCGCAGCGAGAGCGCCCGCTCCTGGATCCGGAGGATCTTCTCGACGGTTTTCGGGCCCCATGAGCCCGCCTTCACGGTCGGGTCGTTCGCCATCACAGCGACGGGCCTGCCGGCGATCGTCCCGAGCCCGGTGACGACGCCGTCGGCGCCGAGTCCGTCCTGCTCCCAGTTCGCGAGCAGCCCGTCCTCGCTGAACGAGCCCTGATCCAGCAGCCGCGCGACCCGCTCGCGGACCGGGAGCTTGCCCTGCTCGGCGGCCTTCTCACGGTGCCGCTCGGGACCCCCCGCCTCGGCCCGGCGAACCGCGTCGCCCAGCGCGTCCGTGTGATCGACGTCGGTCACGGCCTCAGCTCCACTGCACCGGGCCGGCGGAGAGCACGTGGCTGCCGAGCGGGCGCCCGAGTACCTCCTCCGCAGCGCGGGAGGCATCGACCAGCGCCCCGAGGTCGACGCCGGTCTCGATCCCCATCTCGTGGAGCATCGAAACCAGGTCCTCGGTGGCAATGTTCCCCGTCGCCCCCGGCGGCACCGGGCAACCCCCGAGCTCCCCGAACGACGACTCAAAGCTTTCAACCCCTGACTCGAGCGCGGCCAGCACGTTGGCGAGCCCCTGCCCGCGGGTGTTGTGAAAGTGGGCGGTCAGCTCCACACCGGGGAGCGCCTCGAACGCCTGCGCGAAAAACTCGCGCACCTGGACCGGGTTCGCCATCCCGGTCGTGTCGCCGAACCCGACCTCCTCGCACCCTGCATCGACGAGCGCGCGGGCGATCTCGAGCACGCGCTCGATCGGAATATGCCCCTCATACGGGCATCCGAACGACGTCGAGATCACCCCCTCACAGCGCAATCCTTCCGCACGGGCACGCGCGAACGTCCGTCGCAGGCCGGCGAGCGACTCCTCGATGGAGCGCCCGACGTTCTTGCGGTTGTGGGTCTCCGACGAGGACAGGAAGCCGTTGATCTCCTGGAAGCGGTCGCGGTGCGCGAGCGCACGCTCGAGCCCTCGCTCGTTCGGGATGAGCACGCTGACCGACACGTCGTCGGGCAGGCTGACCGCGTCGAGCACCTGCTCCGCATCGGCAAGCTGAGGGATCACGTCGGGCCGGACAAAGCTCGTCACCTCGAGCCGGCGAAGCCCGGTTCGCCCGAGCATCTCGATCAGGCGAAGCTTGTCGGCGGTCGGGACCACCTCGGGCTCGTTCTGGAACCCGTCACGTGGCCCGACCTCGCGGATCAGCACCCGATCTGGCAGCTCGCTCATAACGTCGATTCTATGAACGGGCCGCTCAGCGATAGACCAGCCGGAGCCCGAGCATCTCCGCCACCGTCACGAACCGGTAGCCCTCACGGCGCAGCGTCTGGATCTCCTGCGGTAGCGCAGCGAGCGTCTGATACCTGGGACCGCCACCGAAGTGCTGGAGCACGATCGCGCCATCACGCGCGTTGGCGACGACGTTGCTGTAGATCGCCTCGACGCCCGGGGAGGCCCAGTCCCGCGGGTCGACGTCCCACATGATCGTGAGGAAGCCGAGCGACCGGGCGAGCGACACGAGCGACGGGCTGATCGCCCCGTACGGCGGGCGCCACAGACACGGGGTGAATCCGCCGGTCGCGTTGCGGATCGCCGCGGCCGTGTCGAGCAGTTGGCTGCGCTGCTCGCTGGCGGACAGTCCCGGCATGCTCGGGTGGCTCCAGGTGTGGTCCCCGATCATGTCGCCGTCGGCGAGCATCCGCCGCTCGTACGCGCCGCTGGGATCGTAGGTGGAGATCTGCCGTCCGATCTCGAAGAACGTCGCCGGGACGTGCTCACGCTCGAACACGTCGAGGAACGCCGACGGAGGGGGCTGGTACCAAGGCCCGTCGTCGAACGTGAGCGCGACCTCACGCCGCCGGGACGACCCCTTGTAGACGAGCGACGGCCCGGCCGGCTCGCAGCCGACGAGCTCGGGCTGGTGGAGCTTCAACAGCGTCGGCTTCGCCGGATACAGGCTGAAGCACGTCGGCTGACTGGGAGTCGGGGGGGCGCAGGCCGTGCCTGCGAGCGTGCTCACCGTCTGCCAGCGGACCGGACCGTAGTCCGTTCTGACCGCCGATGGAAGAAACGCCGCCGTGAGCTCGCGTGAGCTCGTCCTCGTGAGCGTCGCCTCGATTACCCGAGGCTTTCCCGAGTCGGCCCCGGTGACGGCCTCGTAGGTGAGGCGCGGCGCCCTCGAGCGGCGCCCCGGTCCGGCCACGCAGGCCTGCCCGGTGACGCTGCCCGTCGCGACTCGCTCGATCAGCAGGCACAGCGAGCGCCCGTCGTGCGCGAGCGCACCCGGGGAAAACGAGTCGGCGAGCTGAATGCGCCACACGAGCTGCTGGCCGTCTTGCGCCAACGACGCGCTATCGATCGGCAGCGGCCGGGCGCCGGCCGGGCTTCCGATCGCGGCCGTCGTAACCGCGCCGAACATCCCGGCGACACAGGCGCAGATCACGACGAGCGCCGCCGTTCGCCACCATCGCCGTCGCGCGCTCACGAGGGTGCTCGGCGGACGTCGATCACTCGGCGCTCGTGCGTCCCGACCCCGATCGTGCGACCGTCGTCGCCGACGACCTCGACCGTGAACCGCAGCTTGCGCCCGTCGACGATCTCCTCGAGTCGTGCCCGCGCGGTGCAGCGCGACCCCTTCGGTGCGCCCGCGACGTGCTTGACGCAGACCTCGAACCCGACCGTCGCCTGCCCCGCGGCGAGCAGCGGGTAGACCATCATCGACGCGGTCCGCTCCATCATCATCACCATCGCGGGGGTCGAGAGAACTTCACGGTCGAGCGTGCCGCCGACGTCGGTCAGCAGGGCCCCGTCCACCTCGAATTCCGCGACGTTCTCGATCCCCACCTCCAGCGAATCCGCCATCGGGCGCGGAACCATACACTGCGCGCCCGTGTCCTCCCCCGTGAGCATCGTCGGCGGCACCGGGGCGCTCGGCTTCGGGCTGGCGCTCCGTCTCGGCCGTGCCGGCGTGCCGGTCGTGATCGGCTCGCGAGACGCCGGACGCGCCGAAGAGGCGGCCCGCAAGGCCCGTGAGAAGCTCCCCGACGCCTCGATCTCCGGCGCGCAGAACGAGGCGGCGGCGCGCGACGCGGAGATGGTGATCCTCAGCGTTCCGTTCCGCAATCAGGTCGAGAACGTGGCGAACCTCCACAGCGTGCTGACCAACGGCCAGCTGCTGATCGATGCGACCGTCCCGCTCGCCGCGGCGTTCGGCGGGAAGGCGACTCGATCGCTCGGCGTGTGGCAGGGCTCGGCCGCGCAACAGGCTCAGGAGCTAGCGCCCGACGGCGTCCGCGTCGTCTCCGCGTTTCACACCGTCAGCGCCGCGCTGCTCACCGACCTCGAGCACCAGTTCGACGAGGACATCCTGATCTGTGGCGAGCGCCGTGAGGACAAGGCGAAGGTGGCGGAGCTGGTCGAACGGATCGACGGCCTGCGGCCCGTCGACTGCGGACCGCTCGAGATGGCCCGGATCGTCGAGCAGCTGACCCCGCTGATCATCTCGATCAACGTCCGCAACAAGGTCAGAGCCGGGATCAAGATCACGGGCCTGTGAGCAGTACGGTCGTCGTGCTCGCCGGCGGCACCGGCGGCGCCAAGCTGGCGCGCGGGATGCTCGACGTCGTGAGTCCTGACGAGCTGGTGGTCGTCGTGAACACGGGCGACGACCTCGAGATTTACGGGGCCTACGTCTCGCCGGACCCGGACCTCGTCACCTTCTGGCTCGCGGACCTGATCGACGAGCGCGGCTGGGGACTCGCCGAGGACACGTTCAACACCATGCAGGGCCTCCGCGAATTGGGCGTCGACGTGTGGTTCAACCTCGGCGACCGCGACCTGGCGATCGGAATCGAGCGCGCCCGAACGCTGGCCGACGGGGGCCGCCTCACCGACGCGCACGCCGCGATCGCCGCCGCGCTCGGCGTCAGCGCGCGCGTCCTGCCGATGACCGACAACCCGGTTCGCACGCGCGTCATGGCCCACGGCCGGTGGTGGCCGCTGCAGGAGTTCCTGATCAAGCGCCGCGGAGATGGGCCGGTCGACGGGGTCGACTTCCGTGGGGCGAAGGCGGCTGCGCCGACGCCTGAGGTGTTCGAGGCGCTCGCCGGCGCCCGGGCGATCGTGATCGGCCCCTCGAACCCGGTCATCTCGATCGGACCGATCCTGGCGATCGAGGGGATCCGGCAGGCGATCCGTGAGTCGACGGCCCCGGTCGTCGCCGTCAGCCCGCTCGTCCACGGCACGGTCGTCAAGGGACCAACCGAGCCGTTCATGGCGTGGAGCGGCCGGCCCATGAACAGCAATGGGATCGCCTCCGTGTACGCGAATCTGATCGACGGGCTGGTCGCGGATCAGCGCGCCGACGAGCTGCCCACGCTCGAGACAGACGTACTGATGGACACGCCGGCGGCGCGTGCCCGGGTCGCCGGCGAGACGCTCCGGTTCGCGCTCGGGCTCGGATAGCGTTCGCGCGCAATGCGCACGCTCGCGGTCCTTCCGGTCAAGAGCTTCTCACGGGCAAAGCAGCGCCTCCGCGGAGGCCTCGAGCCGGAGCTGCGTGAGTCGCTGGTCGAGGCGATGCTGGGCGACGTGCTCGATGCGCTCGACGCCACCCGCGCGATCGACGGCGTCGTGGTCGTGACCGCGGGCGAGGCCGCCGCCGGAATCGCCAGCGAGCACCGCGCCGGAGTGCTGAACGACCGCGAGCAGGGCCACAACGTCGCGGCGGCGCTCGGAATCAGCGCCGCGCTCGACGCGGGCTTCGACCGGGCGCTGCTGGTGCCCGGCGACTGCCCCGCCCTCGACCCCGACGAACTCGAGGCGCTGCTCGGGCGGCCCGTGACGCGTCCGTCCGTGCTGATCGTCCCCGATCGTCACGGCACCGGCACCAACGCGCTGCTGCTGACACCGCCCGATGCGCTCGAGCCGTCGTTCGGCCCGGGTAGCTGTCAGCGACACGCCGAGCTGGCGAGAGCCGCCGGAGTCGCCGCCGAGGTCGTCGCGGTCGCCTCGCTGGCGCTCGACATCGACACGCCGGAGGACCTCGAGGCGCTCGCCGGCACCGCCGAGCGGGCGCAGCGCACGCACGCGCTGCTGTCAAGGTGCTGAGCGCCACCGCACTCGAGGGGCTGCCGGAGATCGCGCCCGGCGACGACCTCGCGGGCATCATCGCCGCCGCGCTGCCCACGCACTCACCGCTGTCAGACGGCGATGTCCTCGTGATCGCCCACAAGGTCGTCTCCAAGTCCGAGGGGCGCGTCCGGCGGCTGGCCGACGTCAACCCCGGCGAGCGGGCGGTCGAGCTCGCCGCCCGGGTCGACAAGGACCCACGGCAGGTCCAGGTGATCCTCGACGAGTCCCGCGAGGTGATCCGCGCGCGTGCCGGCGTCCTGATCTGCGTCACCCATCACGGCTTCGTCTGCGCCAACGCCGGCGTCGACGCATCCAATGTCCCCGGGGAGGACACGGTCGTGCTGCTTCCCGCCGCGCCCGACGCCTCGGCGCGCGCGCTGCGCGAGCGCATCCGTGAGCTCACCGGGGCCCACCCGGGCGTTCTGATCACCGACTCGTTCGGGCGCGCGTGGCGGATCGGCCAGTGCGACGTCGCGATCGGGTGCGCGGGGATCACGCCGGTCGAGGACTGGCGCGGGCGCCTCGACGCCAACGGGCGTGAGATGACGGCGACGATGATCGCCGTGGTCGATCAGCTCGCCGCGACCGCCGACCTGGCGCGCGGCAAGGACCGCTCGCAGCCGGCGGTGCTGATCCGCGGCGCCGGGCGGCACGTCACCGACGCGGACGGCCTCGGCGCGAGCGCCCTGATCCGCCCCGAGGAGCAGGACCTTTTCAGGTAGGTTGCGCAGGATGAGCGAGGACACCGTCAAGTACCTGTTGCCCGAGAGCGAAATCCCGACCCACTGGGTCAACCTGCTGCCCGATCTGCCCGGCGAGCCGCTGCCGCCGCTTCACCCCGGCACGCTCCAGCCCGCGGGCCCCGACGACCTGGCGCCGCTGTTCCCGATGGCGCTGATCATGCAGGAGGTCTCGGCTGAGCCGGAGATCGAGATCCCCGAGCCGGTACGCGAGGTCTACAAGCAGTGGCGCCCGAGCCCGCTGTTCCGCGCCCGCCGGCTCGAGCGTGAGCTCGACACCCCCGCGCACATCTATTACAAGTACGAGGGCGTCTCGCCCGCCGGCTCGCACAAGCCGAACACCGCGGTCGTACAGGCCTACGAGAACGCCCAGGCCGGGATCCGCCGGCTGGCGACCGAGACGGGCGCCGGTCAGTGGGGCTCGGCGCTGGCGTTCGCGTGCTCGCTGTTCGGCCTCGAGTGCGAGGTTTTCATGGTCGGATCGAGCTACGACCAGAAGCCCTACCGGCGCTCGATGATGGAGACCTGGGGCGCCACCGTCCACCGCTCACCGTCGGAGCTGACAAATGCCGGCCGCGCCAACGCCGAGCACCCCACCGGGTCGCTCGGCATCGCGATCTCCGAGGCCGTCGAGGTCGCGGCCGGCCGTGACGACACCAACTACTCGCTCGGATCGGTGCTGAACCACGTATGCCTGCACCAGACCGTGATCGGGCAGGAGGCGATCGCCCAGATGGAGCTCGCCGGCGAGCAGCCCGACGTCGTGATCGGGTGCGTCGGCGGCGGCTCTAACTTCGCGGGCCTGAGCTTCCCCTACGTCCGGGAGGTGCTCCGAGGAAACGCGAAGATGCGCTTCCTGGCGGCGGAGCCGGCGGCTTGCCCGACGCTCACCCGCGGCGTCTACCGCTACGACTTCGGTGACACCGCCGGGCTGACGCCGCTGATGCCGATGTTCACGCTCGGGCACGACTTCGTCCCGCCGCCCATGCATGCGGGCGGCCTGCGCTACCACGGCGACGCCCCGATGCTGTGCGGGCTCGTCCGCGCCGGGCTCGTCGAGGCCCGCGCCTACGGTCAGAACGACGTGTTCGCCGCGGCGGTGCGCTTCGCCCGCAGCGAGGGCATCATCCCGGGCCCCGAGCCCGCCCACGCGATCCGCGCCGTGTTCGACGAAGCCGAGGCCGCGCGCGAAGCCGGCGAACCGCGGGTGATCCTGTTGGGCCTCTCGGGCCACGGCCACTTCGACCTGGCGGCCTACGACGCCTTCCTGGCGGGTCGGCTCGAGGACCCCGAGTTCTCCGAGGCGGATATGGAGGCCGCGCTCGAGCGGCTCCCGGAGGCACCCGCGATCGCATAGCCCAGCCGCCTGACGACGGCCACCCTCCCCCGCCCCCGGTAGGTCGCGGCCAACAGCGCCACCAGCACCAGGACGACGCCGAGTATCTGGACGGCGGTCGGGGATTCGCCGAAGATCAGCGCCGCCAGCGCGACCGAGCCGACCGGCTGGATCGTCAGCAGCAGCGATGTCAGCGCCGCCGGCAGCCGCGGCAGCGAGCTGATGATCAGCAGCCAGCCGATCACCTGCGAGGTCAGCGCGAGCGTGACCAGCCACCCGGCGCTTGGCCATGTCGGGACGAGCCGGGCGTCGCCGATGATCGAGCCCGCGATCACGGTGAGCACGGTCGCGACGGCTGTCGCGTCGAACAGCGGGCCCGCGGGGCGGCGCAGGTCGGCGCCGCCGTGGCGCAGCAGCAACAGGAAGCCGACATATGCGACGCCCGCGCCGATGCCGAAGATCGTCCCGCGGGTGGGGTTGTGGCCGTAGGCGCCGTGCTCGAGCACCCCGGAGATCAGGAGCACGCCCAGCAGCGCGAGCGGCAGCGCCGCCAGCACCTGGCGTCCGGGACGTTCGGACAGGATCGCCCAGGCGACGAGCGGGACCAGCACCACCTGGATGTTCGCGAGCACGGTCGCAAGCCCGGCGCCGATGTCGCCGATCGAGTGGTGCCACATCATCAGGTCGGCGGCGAAGAACACGCCGGAAGCGACCGCCCAGCGGCGGTCCGACCACGTCCGGTGGCCGAGCCGGCGGTCCTCCCGCCAGGCGATCCATCCCAGCACCGGCAGCGCGTACGCGCAGCGGAAGATCGCGGCGGTCGACGGTGAGGCATGGCTGAGCCGCACGAGGATGCTCGAGAACGCGATCGTGACCGCGCCGAGCATCGCGCAGACGCGGACATTGCGCTCCGACGACAGCCAGCGCTCCATGCAGCCAGCGTACGGGGTGGCAAGGGCCGCGCCGGCCGCCCTCGCCTACAGACCGCTCGGCGCCCCCACCGCGTGGAAGCCCCCGTCGACGTGGAGGATCTCCCCGGTGATCGCGCGCGCGTAATCCGACAGCAGGAAGCAGATCGCGCTCGCGACCGGCGAGGGATCCTCGACGTCCCAGCCGAGGGGCGCCTGCTCGGGCCACAGGCGCGAGAGGCCGTCGAAGCCCGGGATTCCCCGTGCGGCGACGGTCCCGAGCGGACCGGCCGAGACCAGGTTCACACGGATCCCTGACGGCCCAAGGTCACGGGCCAGGTACCTCGATACCGACTCGAGCGCCGCCTTCGCGACCCCCATCCAGTCGTAGATCGGCCAAGCCACGGCCGCGTCGAAGTCGAGGCCGACGATGCTCCCGCCGTCCGACATCAGCGGCGCGACGGCCGCCGCCAGCGCCTTCAGCGAGAACGCACTCGTCTGAAACGCCTGCGCCGCGGATGTGGCCGGTGTCGTCATGAAGCTCCCTCCGATCGCGTCCTCGGGGGCATAGGCGATCGCGTGCAGAACTCCGTCCACCGCGCCCCACCGATCGCTGAGGTCGTCGGCAACCGCCTCCAGGTCGGCCTCACTGTTGACGTCCAGCTCCAGCACGTCAGCCGGCTCGGGCAGCCGCTGCGCCGCGCGTTCGGTCATCCGCCTCACTCGCCCGAAGCTCGTCAG
>DATKFF010000100.1:0-4704 GCA_035511595.1 Solirubrobacteraceae bacterium
TTGCGCGCCACGCGCTCCGCGATCGCGAACGCCGACTGGCTGCCGATGCGGGTGTCGCCGGGGAGCCCGCCCGCCTGCGTGCCGTCGGCGAGCAGCCAGCGCAGCCGGCCGGAGCTGACCTCGCTCGCCAGCCAGCTCGCGGTGACCGAGCTCTCGCGGCCGGAGAAGCCACCCAGCCCGGCGACGTTTCCGCCGGAGGACAGGATCACCGTGGCCGCGCTGCTCTGGCTGGAAACCCCGATCGTCCCGCCGCCGTGCTGGTCGACGTACGTGACCGCCGCCGTCAGCGTGCTGCCGCCGCCGCCGAAGCCACCGCGCGCGCCCCCGGGGAACGCACCTGCGGGGGGCGGACCGCGGAAGCCGCCGCGGGCTCCGAACCCGCCGCCGGGCGGGAAGCCGCCGCCGGCGTGCCCGGCGAAGCCGCCTGGGCCACCGACGGAGGCAGCCGCCGGGCCGCCGGTCGGGAACGTCGAGCTAGTCGCGTGGCCGAGCGTCTCGGCCGCCCACGTCGCCGGCGCCGCCAGCAGCGCGGCGAGCGCCGCTGCGACCAGCACCGCGTGGACGCGCCGGGGCAGCCGCACCGTCAGCGCCACGGCGCAGAGGCCGCCGACGGCGATCAGCAGCGGCTCCGCCCATGACAGTGCGCCGCCGGTCTCGCCCAGCACGATCAGCTCGGTGACCAGCCCGCCCAAGATCGCGAGCGGAGCGAGCACGCGAGCCGTCCTCGCGCGGCCGACCCCGCCGAAGGACGCGGGCAGCATCAGCCCGACGCCGGCGCCGACGAGCGCCGCTGCGAACGGCGCCAGGAACGACACGTAGTAGGGGTGGAAGATCCCGCTGGCGAGGCTGAACACCACGGCGGTGACGAGGAACGCACCGCCGACGACGATCAGCCAGCCGGTGCGAGGGTCGCGCCGGCGGAGCCGCGTGAGCACGAGGATCCCGACGCCAGCCACGAGCGAGAAGCCGAGCAGCCAGCCGGCCTGGTCCCCGAGGCCGGTCTGGAGCAGTCGGAAGAGGCCCGTTGGGCCGCCGAACAGCGAGCCGCCGCCAGCGCCCCCGGCGCCACCCGGGCCGCCGGACTGGCCCGCCACCCGGCCGAGGCCGTTGTAGCCGAAGATCAGCGACCAGATGCTGTTGTCCGACGTGCCCGAGATCCACGGTCGGTCAGCGGCCGGCGTCAGCGTCACGAGCAGCGGCCAAGCGCCGCCGACCGCGACCATCGCGGCGCCGCCGGCGAGCAGCTGGCGAGCGCGGGCCCAGAGCGAGCCCTTCGCGACCCACATCCAGGCGGCGGCGATCCCCGGGACGATCATCAGCGCGACGCCCATCTTCGTCTCGAATCCGAGGCCGACGAACACGCCGCTGAGCACCAGCCAGCGCGTCTTCCCGTTCTCAAGCGCCCGCAGTGCGGCCCATATCGCGGCGACGCAGCACAGGATCAGCAGCTCGTCCGGGTTGTTGTGCCGCGCGACCGCCACCGTCACCGGCGTCACCGCGAACGCGAGCCCTCCAACGAACCCAGCAGCGCGACCGAACCGCCGCGCGACGAGGTCGTAGAGCAGGGCGACCGCCGCGACGCCCATCAGCGCCTCCGGGACCAGGACGCTCAGCGGGTGAAAGCCGAACACCCGCGCGGACAGCGCCTCGACCCACAGCGCCAGCGGCGGCTTGTCGACCGTCATCAGCCCGGTCTTGTCGAGCGACGCGTAGAGGAAGTCGTGCCAGCTCGTGCTCATCGAGCGGACGGCCGCGCTGTAGTAGGTGTTCGCCCAGCCGTTGATCGACAGGTTCCACAGGTTGAGCGCCGCGGTCAGGCCGAGCAGGCCCAGCAGCTCGGGGCGAGCGAACAGGCGCTCGAGGCGGACGCGGCCGCGGGTCCGCCCGCGCAGTCGCCACGCACGCGGAGCCGCGTATGGGATCGAGTCCGAGCTCACGGGGCGAGAATCGGCTGCCGCGGTGAGACCGGCGTAGGAGCCGGAGAGGAGCGGTGCAAGAAAAGGCGCGCGACGCCGCGCAGGTCAGCGGCCGCGGTGGCAATGATCCGCACGCGTGAATCGCCGTCCTCGATCCAGTCGACCGGCACCTCGTGGATTCGCAGGCCACGCCGCTGCGCGAGCACGAGCAGCTCGGTGTCGAAGAACCACTCCTGGTCACGGACGAGCGGCAGGAGCTCACGCGCGACGTCCGCGCGGATCGCCTTGAAGCCGCACTGCGCGTCGCTGAAGCGGGCCCGCAGCGTCAGCCGCAGCAGCCGGTTGTAGGAGCGGGAGATGAACTCGCGCCTGAGGCTCCGCTCGACACGGGCGTCGTGGTGGCGCCGCGTCCCGATCGCCAGCTCGCTGTGACCGGATAGCAGCGGCGCGACCAGCGGCAGCAGCGCCCCGAGGTCGGTCGAGAGGTCGACGTCCATGTAGCAGAGGACGTACGCGTTGGCCGAGGACCACGCGACGTGAAGCGCGCGGCCGCGGCCGCGCTCGCGGACACCGAGGGCGTCCACGCCATCGAGCTCGTAACTCAGCCGCCGGGCGACGGCGAGGGTGCCGTCGGTGCTCCCGTTGTCGGCGATCACGATCCGCCAGGAGAACGGGAAGCCATCCGACAGGAACGCGTGCAGGCGGCGGACGGAGCCCTCGACCACGCGCTTCTCGTTGTAGACCGGGACGACGATTTCAACGTCGGTCATCGGAGCCGCGGGTAGCGAGGCGACGTGACTGCGGGCCAGCGCGGTCATGGCTGGCCGGGGACGCGGTGGGACTCGGTGTACGCGCCGGCCAACGCAACGGCCGCCAGCCCGCCCACCGCGATCGCCGCGAGGATGCGATTGAGGAGGGTCATCGGTTTCATGGGTGGCAGGATCTGCGCCCCGCCGAAGCCCGCGCGAAGACACGGCTAAGACTTGTGTAGGAGCCCGAGGCCGTGGAGGAACGGTTCGTCGTCGTAGAGTTCGAGGGGTGAACAGCTTCGACGCCCAGGGGAGCCTCGCCGTCGGCAACCGCAGCTACGAGATCTTCCGGCTCGACGCGCTTCAGGCCAAGTACGACATCGCGCGACTGCCGTTCTCGCTGAAGATCCTGCTCGAGAACCTGCTGCGGACCGAGGACGGAGAGACGGTCCGCGCGCAGGACATCGAGGCGCTCGCCAGGTGGGACGCCAACGCCGAGCCGAGCGACGAGATCGCGTTCACCCCCGCACGGGTGTTGATGCAGGACTTCACCGGAGTCCCGGCGATCGTCGACCTCGCGGCGATGCGTGATGCGATCGTCGGGCTCTCGGGTGACCCCGGCAAGATCAACCCGCTGGTCCCGGCCGAGCTGGTGATCGACCACTCGGTCCAGGTCGACGTGTTCGGCACGCCGCGGGCCTTCGAGCGCAACGCGGAGCTGGAGTTCCAGCGAAACCGCGAGCGCTACGCGTTCCTGCGCTGGGGCCAGGGGGCGTTTCGGAACTTCAGCGTGGTCCCGCCCGACACGGGGATCGTCCACCAGGTCAACCTCGAGTATCTGGCTCGCGTGGTGTTCGTGGACGATGAGTCCGGCCGCGCCTACCCCGACACGCTCGTCGGAACCGACTCGCACACGACGATGATCAACGGGCTGGGCGTGTTGGGCTGGGGCGTCGGCGGGATCGAGGCCGAGGCGGCGATGCTCGGCCAGCCGATGTCGATGCTGATCCCGCAGGTGATCGGCTTCAAGCTGACCGGCGGGCTCCAAGAGGGCGCGACCGCCACCGACCTCGTGCTGACGGTGACCGAGATGCTCCGCGCCCACGGTGTCGTCGGCAAGTTCGTCGAGTTCCACGGGGCCGGGCTCGCGAATCTGCCGCTCGCCGACCGCGCGACGATCGGGAACATGTCGCCGGAGTTCGGCTCGACCTGCGCGATCTTTCCGATCGACGCGGAGACGCTGCGCTATCTGGAGTTCTCGGGCCGGCCCGCCTCGCGCATAGAGCAGGTCGAGGCCTACGCCCGCGCGCAGGGGATGTGGCACGACGAGAGCTCTGAACGGACGACCTACTCGGACACGCTGGAGCTCGACCTGGACGAGGTCGTGCCGAGCATCGCGGGCCCGAAGCGCCCGCAGGACCGTGTCGCGCTGAGCGACGCGCGCGAGGACTTCCGCCGCGTGCTGACCGGCTACGTCCCCGCCTACGACGAGCGCGACGAGGCCTCGGCCGAGAGCTTTCCCTCGAGCGATCCGCCGGCCAACGGCAACGATCGCCTCCTCGCGGGCGACGACGGCGGCCCCAGCTATGCGCACGAGGCCGCCCACTCCGCGACGGCCGCCCCCGCGCGGGCGAGTGGCGCGGCGCCGGTGACGCTGGCCGACGGGACCGAGACGGAGCTTGCGCACGGCCACGTGGTGATCGCCGCGATCACGAGCTGCACGAACACGTCGAACCCGTCGGTGATGGTCGGCGCGGGGATCCTCGCGCGCAACGCGGTCGCGCGAGGATTGAAAACGAAGCCCTGGGTCAAGACCTCGCTGGCGCCGGGCTCGAAGGTCGTGACCGAATACCTCGACAAGGCGAACCTGACCGAGCCGTTGGAGCAGCTGGGCTTCAACCTCGTCGGCTATGGCTGCACGACGTGCATCGGCAACTCTGGGCCGCTGCCGGAGGAGGTCTCGAAGGTCGTCGGCGAGCAGGATCTGGCGGTCGTGTCGGTGCTGTCGGGCAACCGCAACTTCGAGGGGCGGATCAACC
>DATKFF010000101.1:0-3141 GCA_035511595.1 Solirubrobacteraceae bacterium
CCTGACTGCTGGCACGGGAGTTGCGGGGAGATAAGGGCACCAAGAAGAGGGGGCGCTGGTCACCATCGAGCATTCCCTCGCGACAGACGGCCTCGCCCACAAGGTGGCGATCATCGAGGTGACGGTCGACCCCGGCCGTGACACGCCCGAGCGCATGGCCGCCTACGCCAAGCTCACCGGCGTCAGCTGGCCGTTGCTCACCGCGGCGCCGGCGACGATCGCCGCGCTCTGGCACTCTTCGGCATCTACTACCAGGGCGTCCGCGAGGGCGCACCGCCCGGCATCGACTGAGAAAGCGGGTTCCCAGATGTGAGACAGCGCGGCTGCGACGCAGGCAGCCGCTCTCGGTGCCGGCCGATACGATCTGCAACGGAGCGCCGGGAAGCCTGGTCGGCACGTCACAACTGAAAGGTTCTGCGTGCCAGTTGCCACTTTGCGTTCGCCTCGCACATTCCTCACGTGGTGAGCATCAACGCGCTCAGTTTTGTGCTCGGCGCCACCGTGAGCCTGGGCGCGAGCTGGGTCCTCGTTTCGCGCATCGAGCGCATGGGCGGGCGTCTCGGCATCACCGACGCCATGCTCGGCTTGCTTGCTGCACTCGCCGCCGACGCACCCGAGATCACCTCGGCGGTCAGTGCCCTCGCCGGCCACCAACAAGAAGTCGGAGCGGGCGTGGTCGTGGGCTCCAACGTGTTCAACCTGGCCGCTCTGCTCGGATTGGGAGCCGTTACGGCCGGATGGGTGGCACTGCACCGCCGCGTCGTCGTGCTGACCGGAGCGGTGTCGCTGTGGATCGCCGGGATTTGCGTGTTTACGGTCCTCGGCTGGGTGCCGGCTCCCGCCGCGCTCGTCCTCGTACTGGCCGCGCTCGGACCCTACGTCTGGCTGGCCGCCAGCCGTCACCGCACCCGCTTAGGGCGTTGGCTGAGCAGCGCAATGCATGAAGAGGAGCTCGAACTGAGTCCGGCGTTGGTGCCGAGCGTCAACCGATGGGACCCTCCGGCAACGCTGCTGGCTTTGGTCACCGTGGTGATTGCCTCGATCGTCATGGAGCGCGCCGCGACGAGCCTGGGCCGCCACTACTCGATCTCACCCATCGTCGTCGGCGCCATCGTGTTGGCGGCGGTCACGAGCCTGCCCAACGCGGTCGCCGCGATCTACCTTGCACGGCGTGGCCGGGGCACGGCCATGCTCTCGACGGCCCTCAACTCCAATGCCCTCAACGTCGCGGTCGGGCTGCTTCTACCCGCATCATTGATCGGCCTCGGCACCACGACAAGCCGCGAGGTGTTTGTTGCTCTCTGGTATCTGGGCCTGACTGCGCTGGTTCTGACGCTCGCGTACCGCGATCACGGGCTGCGTCGCCACAGCGGCATCGTGGTCCTCCTCGCCTACGTGCTGTTCGTGCTGACGCTGGTGCCGGTCGCTCGCGGCACTCTTTCCGCCCTCGTCCTTGCCGGTCCAGCCGTTGTCGTCGTGGCCTGGACAGCCATCCTCGTAGTCGCCCCACGCCCCAGAGAGCGGTCAGAGCCACCCACAGACGACCCTGCTGTAGGCAATGGCAAGGTGCATCGCCGTCGCTTCGCTGGGTGGACTCCCGAGCTGTACGGGTGGTCGCCCATGCGGATGACCCTGCTCGGCTGCGTGCTGGTCACGTCGATCGCCGCCGCAGACGCCTTGCTCGGGACCCGCGTCATCCTCGTCGGTCTGCTCGTCGTCGGGCCCTGTTGTGGAGTGCTCACCCAGCGGGGCCTGCTCGCGGGCGCGCTCGGAGTCTTCGCGCTTGTCTGCGCGCTGGCCGTCGCCATCCCCGACGGCATCTGGTTCACCTCGACCGAACTGGTCTTCATCCTCGTCATCGGCGTCGTCGCCGTGGTGGCGACGGCAGCAGCCGCGATCATCGAGCGCGCACGACGACCCCTGTCGACATGACAAAGGACCGCGCTGCCTCTGGCCACTTTCGAAGAGTGGCGCGAAGCTAGACCCCGAAGCCGCCCCAGGAGGCGCCATGCTCCGAGCACATCGCTATGCCTTGGTCCGGCTCGCGGCGATCGCCGTACCGCCGATCGTCGCCGCCGTGCTCGTGCCCTTCCGGACTACCTTCTCCGCGACAGCATCGGCTCTTGTGCTGACCGCAGTCATCGTGGCCGTTTCCATCAGCGGAGATCGGTCATCGGGTTACTTGGCCACGATCAGCGCCACGTTGTCGTTCGATGTTCTCTTGACGCAGCCCTACGGCCGTCTCGCGATCACCCACCGACCCGACCTCGAGACCGCGATCTGCCTCTTTGTGATCGGGATCGCGATCACGGAGATCTGCGTGCGCGGCCGACTTCACCGCGATACCGCCACCGAGGAGTCCGTGTACGTAGGAGTGCTCCACTCGACGGCTGAGCTGGTGGCCTCTGGCGTAAGCCAAGACGAAGTGGTGAGACAGGTCCGTGAGTATCTGATTGACCTTCTGCACTTGCGGGACTGCCGATTCGATCGCTCACCGGCAGAGCGTCCAAGGTTTCGCATCGAGAGCACCGGCGAGGTCCTTCTCGGAGGATCGGTGTGGGGCGTGCACCGGCTCGGACTGCCTGGGTCCGAGATCGAGCTCCCAGTCCACACCGCTGGCAGAGTCGTTGGGCGCTTTGTCCTTATTCCGACTCCGGGATTTCCGATCTCAATGGAGCGCCGGATCGTGGCCGTAGCCTTGGCTGACCAGGTCGGCGCGTCGCTGCGTTCCCATCTGCGTTCGGCCTGAGAGCTGGGCAACCGCCCTCGCGGTGGGAAGGTCTATTGACCCACTCGTCACCGGCCAGGGCTTGTCGGTGCACCAAGTCGAGTTGCCCCGCACCATGTTCGGGGTGGACACGACGGCGGCCGCGTACAGCTCGAAGGGGTCGAAACGAAGGAGCCCCCGAGCAGGTCGTCGCCGATGACCACGCCCCGCTGGCCCAGGCCCGCTTCGGCGACGAACAGGTACGCCGCGCCGAGGTTGCGCGTGGTCACCTGATGCGCCGGCAGCTTGGGCATGCGCTCCCTCACGCCCGATGAACGGTCGCCCGAGACAGGTTTCCGTGTGCCTCGGCCCTCGCTACGAGCCGGTGTTAGGAGCGCCCCGGCATTTCATTTGTCCAAGCGGACAGTTCCGGC
>DATKFF010000102.1:0-6948 GCA_035511595.1 Solirubrobacteraceae bacterium
GCTACGACGCCTACGGCGAGATGTCTGGTCGGCAGTCGACGTCGATCGCGCTGCTCGACTCGAGGCGCACAGGTCTGGTGCTCTCCTCGATCCACCACCGCGACCAGGCCAGGCTCTACGCCAAGCAGGTTCGCGAGGGTCAGCCGGAGCTGGAGCTCTCGCCCGAGGAGAGCGAGGCGATCAGGCTCGCGCTCGAGGGCGGCAGCGCGAGCCAGGCCCCGGCGTAGGGCTTTCACCGGGCCGCGATGCGCGTCGGCTACTTCGGCCCGGAGGGCACCTTCACCCACGAGGCCGTGATTCAGGCGCTGTCCGGCGCGGTCGACCGGCCGCTCCCGGGCGGTTTCGAGCTGGTCCCCTGGCCGACGATCTACGACACCGTGATGGCGGTCCATGGCGGTTCGGCGGAGCGGGCGCTGGTGCCGATCGAGAACTCGCTCGAGGGATCGGTCAACGCAACGCTCGACGCGCTGGCGATGGAAACCGACGACGTCACGATCGTCGGCGAGGTCGTGCACCCGATCCGGCATTCCCTGATCGCTCGGACCCAGCTCGAGCTCGACCAGATCGAGACCGTCGTCTCACACCCCCAGGCGACGGCCCAGTGCGCGCGTTTCATTCGCACGCGCCTGCCCGAGGCGCGGGTCCTGGCCGGGAGCTCGACGGCGGACGCGGTCCGGCTGGTGGCGGAGCACGACGGCCCCTGGGCGGCGCTCGGCAATCGGCTGGCGGCGGAGCGCTATGGCTGCATCGTGTTGCGCTCGGGCGTCGAGGACGTGCCCGATAACGAGACCCGGTTCGTGTGGCTCGCGCCGGTGGGGGCGCCGCCGGGAGCGCCGGGGGCGGCCGATCCGGGGCTCGGGCCGTGGAAGACCGCGATCGTGTTCTGGGGTGTCGGCGCCGAGGCTCCGGGCTGGCTCGTTCGCTCGCAGTCGGAATTCGCCGGCCGCGATGTGAACCTGACGCGGATCGAATCGCGCCCCCGCAAGCAGGGGCTGGGGCGCTACATGTTCTTCCTCGACATCGAGGGGCGGGACACCGAGCCGCACGTCCGGGAGGCACTCGAGGGCGTCGCAACACACGTCGAGGTCCTCCGTGTGATTGGCTCGTTTCCGAGCGGTTAGAGGCGACTGATCTGGGTTATCGCCTCGCTACACTGGCGCCAGCCATGGCGAGTTCAGTACTTGGACCAGTTCGGTCCGCGCCGCCTCCGGAGCACCAGCGGCGCGGACGTGAGGGTGGCCGGGTGCTCGTGCTGAACGCGACCTACGAACCGATCAACGTGTGCACGGTTCGTCGGGCCGTGGTGCTTTTACTGAAGGACAAGGCCGAGGTGATCGAGCACGGCGAGTGGGACCTGCGCTCGGCCACGGCGTCGCTCAAGCGGCCCGTCGTGATCAGGCTCGTCACGTACGTGCGGATCCCGCGCGACACGCATCGCCGCAAGATCACCCGCCGTGCCGTGTTCGCGCGTGACGAGTGGACCTGCCAGTACTGCGGCGCGCGGTCGAACCTGACCGTCGACCACGTGGTCCCGAAGTCCAAGGGCGGGGGCTCGAGCTGGGACAACATCGTCGCGTCGTGCGCGCCCTGCAACCGCCGCAAGGGCGACGCGCTTCCGCGCCAGGCGGGGATGCGGCTGCTCAAGCAGCCTCGCACTCCCAGCCCCGACGTCTTCATCCACGTCGCCAGCCCGACGATCCCGACGGCCTGGCTTCAGTACCTGGCCGCCTGACGACACCGGCGTCGCGGCCTGCGGCTTAAAGACGAAGGGCGCCGTCGACGCGGCGCCCTTCGCAATTGTGTGGCTGCCCTGAATCGAGACGAGCGCTCTCGCCGGAGGGACTACTTCCGACACTCGGCCCGACGGTGTCTCGGATGGGACTCCGCTAAGCGGGGCCAGCCTCCGACCTAGCGGCCGGACACCTCCAGGGTCCCGCAAATACTGTCAGACAGTAGGACCACCTCCTTTCTCTGGTGAGTCCAGATTAGCGAACCGACCTGACGCGATCTATGCCACGCTGGCGCGGATCCGATGCGCACCGGCGAGGACCACGGGACGCTCCTGCTCAGCGTCGACTTCGAGGACTGGCACCAACTGGTCCGCCGCCGCGTCGGCGTCGCCGGCTGGGAGCGGCCCGGACCCGCCCTTCACCGCCAGACCGAGAGGCTGTTGGGGCTGTTCGACGAGCTCGGGGTGCGCGCGACGTTCTTTGTCCTCGGGATGGCGGCGCGGTCGCATCCGGAGCTCGTCGAGTCGGTCGTTGATCGCGGCCACGAGATCGGCTGCCACGGCGATGCCCACCTGCCGGTGCACTCGCAGACAGCTTCGGAGTTCGCGGCGGACCTGCGGGCGGCGTGCGCGACGATCGAGCAGCTGACCGGGCGGCGCCCGCTCGGCTACCGGGCGCCGGCGTTCTCGATCACGCGCGACTGCCCGTGGGCCTATGAGGTGCTCGCCGACGAGGGGTTCGCCTACGACGCGAGCCAGCACGACTCGCCCCGGATCCGCAAGCGCGTCGTGCCGTCGACCGCATCTCCGCATCCGCTGGAGCTGAGCAGCGCGACGCTATGGGAGTTCCCGGTAGCGGTCTGGCGGCGAGGGGAGCAGGCGAGGGTGCCGGTCGGCGGCGCGTCCTACTGGGGCATCCTGCCGACGGCACTCGTGCTCAGGGGGCTCAGCGCCGCGGGGCCGATGGCCGGCCTCTACCTGCACCCGCACGAGCTCGACCCGCGGCCGCTGAACGCGCAGCTCCCGGAATCGGCCACGCCCGCTCAAACGCTCCACGGGACGGTGCGCGCGGCGCAGCGCAATCTGGCGCGGCGGCGGGCGGCCGAGGTGCTCGGCGCGATCGCCGGACGGCACCAGCTGATCCCGTATGGTGAGGCCCATGCCAAGCTCAGCGGCCGCTCCGCAGCGGGTACGTAACCGCTTCCGCACCAAGGCGCGGCAGTTCGACGACCTCTACGAGGACGAGCGCCCGCTGGTCCGCCTGCTGCGGCCCGGGCTCTTCCGGCGGCGGCAGCTCGCGGTCGAGACGGTGGCCTCCTACGAGGCCCCTCGCGTGCTTGACGTCGGGTGCGGCTCCGGGCGGATCGGCGAGTTCGTGCTCGACGCGGGCGCATCGCACTACGTCGGGGTCGATTTCGCCGAGCCGATGATCGAGCTGGCGCGGGAGCGGCTCGACCGCTTCGGCGAGCGGGCCGAGCTGATCACCAGCGACTTCCTGGCGGTGTCGCTCGAGCAGAGGTTCGACGTCGTTCTGGCGGTCGGCTTGTTCGACTACCTGCCAAATGCAGACGAGTTCGCGCGGCGGATGTTCGAGCTGTGCGCCCCGGGTGGGTCGATGGTGGGCTCGTTTCCGACCTGGTCGCCGATCAAGGGGCCGGTCCGGAAGCTGCGCTACGAGTGGATCGGCGACTGCCCGATCTTCAACTACAGCCGCCCGCGGCTCGAGGCGTTGCTGTCCGGGGCGGGGTTCGGCCGGGTCGAAATCCTGGCACCGGGTCGCAGCGGGTTCCTGGTCCGGGCACGGCGGGCCGAGCACGCGTGACGCCAGTCGTACCATCCGAGTAATCCACTGGACGACGATGATCCCGCTCGCGACCAACTGGTCGACGATCTCATCGCTGGCGACCGGCGTCGGGACACTGGTGCTCGCCGTCGCGACGTTTGCATCGGTTCGTTCATCCAACCGCTCCGCCCGGGTCGCCGAGGAGGCGCTGCTGGAGCAGCGCCAGCCCGTGTTCTCCTCGTCGCGCTTCGATGACCCCACCCAGAAGGTGATGTTCATCGAGCGCAACTGGTTCCGGGTCGAGGGCGGGCGCGGCGTCGCTGTGTATGCGAATGGAAGCGTCTACTTGGCGCTCAGCCTGCGCAATGTGGGTGCAGGGATCGGCGTCTGCCAGGCGTGGGCTGTTGCTGCGGGGCTGCAGGCGGCCGGCAGAGTGCCAAAGCACCGCCCCGAGTCCGAGTTCCGGGCACAGACGCGTGACCTCTTCATCCCGCCTGGCGACATCGGCATCTGGCAGGGCGCGCTGCGAGAGATGGACGACCCGGACTACGGCGGCGTGGTCGAGGCGGTCCAGGCGCGGGAGGCGATCTCGATCGAGCTCCTTTACTCCGATCAGGTCGGCGGCCAGCGGGTGATCACTCGGTTCGGGCTGGTCCCGGCCGGGGACGACAGCTGGGTCGCCGTCTCGAGTCGCCACTGGTTCCTCGACCGCCCGGGCCCGCGCTCCGAGGAGGACATCCAGGCGCGGGCCGAGGTGATCTTCCGTAGCGTCGACGCCGCCGAAGCGGAGGCGGCATCCGAGGCGGCGGCGTCGGCCTCGGAGTCCGAGCAGCAGGACGACACGGTGGGCGCGGACGAAGACGGGGCGGGTGGCCCCACACCCGAGCCTCAGCGGGCCCGGGAGTAGCTGCTACTCGTCCTCCGCCTCTTCGGTGGCGGCGGGCAGGTCGTCCTCGACCAGATCGACCGGCGGTGGCGAGCCGTTGTCCGCGACCGGGGCCGCGGTCGGCGCGTCGGACTCCACCACCAGCGCGACCGCGCTGACCTGGTCGTCGTCGCGGAGGTTCATCAGCCGCACGCCCTGGGACGCGCGGCCGTAGCGGTTGATGCCGCGCACCGACGTGCGCTGGACCATGCCGTTCTGTGAGACGAACACGAGCTCCTGGTGCTCGCGGACCACGAGCGCGCCGGCCAGCTGGCCCTTGTTCTCGGTCAGCTGGATCGTCTTGACGCCCATCGTCCCACGACCCTTGACCGGGTAGTCGGGGATCGGCGTCCGCTTGCCGTAGCCGTTCTCGGTCACCACGAGGAGCTCCTGGTCGTCACGCGCGACATCCATCGCCAGCACGGAGTTGCCCTTCTGCGAGACGTTCATCCCGCGCACACCGCTGGTGTCACGCCCCATCGCCCGGACCTGACTCTCGCTGAAGCGCGACGCCTGACCCGAGCGCGAGACCATGATGATGTCGTCGTGCCCGCTGGTGCGCCGCACGGCGATCAGCTCGTCGTCGTCACGGATATTGATGGCGATGATCCCGTCCGCCTTGATCGGAGTGTTGTAGGCGCCGAACTCGGTCTTCTTGACCATCCCCTTGCGGGTTGCGAAAACGAGGTACTTGCCCTCGCTGAAGTCACGCGTCGCGAGCACCGACTGCACCCGCTCACCCTCCCGCAGCGGCAGCAGGTTGACCAGCGCGCGGCCGCGTGCCGTGCGGGATGCCTCCGGCAGCTCGTAGACCTTCAGCCGGTAGACCTTGCCGCGGTTGGTGAAGAACAGCAGGTAGTCGTGCGTCGAGGACACGAAGAGGTGCTCGATGTAGTCGTCCTCCTTCATGTCCCCGCCGGTGACCCCGATGCCCCCGCGACGCTGCTGGCGGTAGGTGGAGAGGGGGAGCGACTTGACGTAGCCGGAGTGGGTGATCGAGATCACCATCTGCTGGTCGGCGATCAGGTCCTCGATGTCGATCTCGCCCTCGGCGTGCGTGATCTCGGTGCGGCGATCGTCGCCGTAGGCCTCGGCGATCTCCGACAGCTCGTCCTTGATCAGGGTGTTGACCTTGCTCTCATCGCCGAGGATCTCGCGCAGTTCGCCGATCCGCTCGACGAGGTCGCCGTGCTCCTGCTTGATCTTGTCTGCCTCCAGCGCGGTCAGCCGGCTGAGCGTCAGCTGGAGTATCGCCTGGGCCTGGATGATCGTCAGCTCGTAGTTCTCGACCAGGCCGTTGCGGGCCGTCTCCGGATCACGCGAGCCGCGGATCAGCGCGATCACCTCGTCGAGGTTGTCGAGCGCGATCAGCAGCCCCTCGAGTACGTGCGCGCGCTCCTCCGCGCGGCGCAGCTCGTACTTCGTCCGGCGGACGATGACCTCGCGCTGGTGGTCGACGTAGTGGCCGATCACCTCGCGCAGCGACAGCGTCCGCGGAACGTTGTCGACGAGCGCGACCATGTTCACCCCGAACGTCGCCTGCATCGGGGTGTGCTTGTAGAGCTTGTTGAGCACGACCTTCGGGATCGCGTCACGCTTGAGCTCGATCACGATTCGCATTCCGTGACGGTCTGACTCGTCGCGCAGGTCGGTGATCTCGGGGATCTTCTTGTCGAGCACGAGGTCGCGGATCTTCAAGATCAGGCCGCCGTCGCCGCCCTTACGGACCTGGTAGGGGAGCTCGGTGACGATGATCGCCTCCTTGCCCTGGCCAATCGGCTCGATGTGGGCCTTGGCCTGGACGCGGACGCGACCACGTCCGGTCGCGTACGCCTCGCGGATCCCGTCACGGCCGAGGATCGTCCCGGCCGTCGGGAAGTCGGGGCCCTTGATGTGCTTCATCAGGCCCTCGACGTCGATGCTGGGGTTGTCGATGTAGGCGATCGTCGCCGCGATCACCTCGCGCAGGTTGTGCGGGGGGATGTTGGTCGCCATCCCGACGGCGATCCCGGAACCGCCGTTGACGAGCAGGTTCGGGAACCGCGCCGGCAGCACCACCGGCTCCTGCCGGCTGCCGTCGTAGGTCGGCGAGAAGTCGACCGTGTCGGCGTCGAGGTCGCGCAGCATCTCGGTGGCGAGGCGGTCGAGGCGGGCCTCGGTGTAGCGCATCGCAGCTGCGGAGTAGCCGTCGATGTTCCCGAAGTTCCCGTGGCCGTCGACGAGCGGGTAGCGCATCGAGAAGTCCTGCGCGAGCCTCACCAGCGTGTCGTAGATCGCCGAGTCGCCGTGGGGGTGGTACTTGCCCATCACCTCGCCCACGATCTGGGCGCACTTGACGTGCTGGCGGTTCGGCTGCACCCCGAGCTCGTTCATAGCGTGAAGAACGCGGCGGTGGACCGGCTTGAGCCCGTCGCGCACGTCCGGCAGCGCTCGTCCAACGATTACGCTCATCGCGTAGTCGAGATAGGACTGGCGCATCTCGTCTTCGATGGAAACCGGGATAATCTCGCG
>DATKFF010000103.1:0-2141 GCA_035511595.1 Solirubrobacteraceae bacterium
ACCAGCTACTCGATCGGGTCCGGAATCACGAGCTACCAGTGGAACTGGGGCGACGGCAGCCCGAGCGAGGCGAGCGCGGCCGCGACGTCGACCCACAGCTACGCCGCTCCCGGCAATTACGAGGTCTCGCTGACCGTGACCGACGAGCTCGGCTTCACGAGCACGGTCACGCACTCGGTCGCAATCGCCGCGGCGGGGACCTTCTCGCCATCAGCCACGACCGCCGGCGCCTCCGGCGTCTCGGAGAGCGGCGCGACGCTCAACGGAACCGTCGACCCGGAGGGCCAGACGGTCCAGTACCAGTTCGTCTACGGGACCTCGACGGGGTCGCTGACGCAATCGACGCCGCCGAGCGCCGGTCCGCAGACGTCCACCCCGGTCAGCGCCACGATCTCCGGGCTGTCGCCGACTACGACGTACTACTACCAGCTCCAGGTGCTGGCGGGGGGGCAGACCTACGCGGGCGCGGTCCAGAGCTTCACCACCGGCGCGACGCCGCCACCCGCCCAGATCCCGACCGTAGCCACCGGGACTGCCGGGCAGGTCGCCGCCGGCTCCGCGCTGCTCACGGGAACGGTCGACTCCGGTGGCGCTCAGCCCGTGAGCTACCACTTCGCCTTCGGCACCTCGGCCACCGACCTGCCGTTGTCAACCCCGCCGAGCTCGGGGTTGTCGGGCACGACCTCGGTCCCGGTCAGCGCGACCGTCGGCGGGCTGAGGCCCCACACCACGTATTACTTCAGGCTCGACGTCAGCCTGGGCGGCCAGACCTACTCCGGGGCGGTCAACAACTTCACGACACCGACGCCGAAACCGACCGCCACCACCGCCGGCGCGATCCGGGTCAGCGGCAGCGGCGCGACCGTGCTTGGCAGCGTCAACCCCAACGGCGTTCCCACCACGTACCACGTCGAGTTCGGTCGGACCACCACATACGGCCACAGCACCCCCGCGTTCTCCGCGGGCGGCGGCAGCAACATCGAGCAGGTCGCCGCGACGCTGTCGGGACTCGCCCCGAGCACCCTCTACCACTACCGCGTGGTCGCGACCAGCGCCGGAGGCACCGCCGTGGGATCGGACCGCAGCTTCACGACCTCCCGCGCGCCGACGCGCCCGCCACGGTTCGCCTTCAGCGTGCCGCGCCACGTGCGAGTCCGCGCCGCGCTCCTCGGCCAGCTGAAGGCCCGCTTCGCCTGCAGCAAGCGGTGCACGGCGCGGTTCGCGGTCACCGTGGCGCCGACCGGACTGAGGCGGTTCGCGCCGGTGCCGCTGACGCTCGGCCACGCTTCTGCACGGATCAGCGGCCGGGGCTCGAGGACCGTCACGATCACGTTCATCCCGGCGGTGAGAAGCCGGTTGAACAGCTACAGATCGGTGAAGCTGATCGTCTCCGGTTACGCGGTCAGCGGCAGCAGCGCGCCGAGCACGCCGCTCATTGCGCAGCTGATCCTCACCTGAGCCGGATGAAGCCGGCTATTGCAGCGTGTTCGTCAGCCGCAACCGCTCACGGGCGGCGGCCAGCTCCAGCTGCGTGAGCTGCGCGATCTGGCGGTCGTAGGCCTTGATCGCGGTTGCCTGAGCGAGCTGCGCCGACCGCGCTCCCGGGGCCGAGGCGGCGCTGTCGAACGCGCTCAGCAGTGGTGCGATTCGGGAGGTCTGTTGCGCCGCGAGCGCATCGGCCAGCTTCCCCGCCGCGGATCCCATCCCCTGCAGCGCGCCCAGCTCCGTGCGATACGACGGCAGCAGCATTGTGGGCGGCGTAAGCCGCAGCAGCCGCGCGCCGATCTGCTGCGTGGTCAGGCGATAGGCGCGCAGCGCGTGCGCCTTCTGCGCATACACCGCGGCCACGGACGCCGCGCCCGAGGCCTGGTTTGTCCGCAGCACCGCGCTGAGCCTTGTGATCGCCGGTCGAAGCGGCTTCAGCGCCGCGGTGAACTCGGGCAGGAACTGGACGAGCCTCGCGCTCTGGAGCGTCAAGGCCGCCTGATGGTCAACCAGCGCCAGCAGCAGCGCCCGCAGCCGCAGGGCAGCCACGGGCGCCTGTAGCCCCGCGAGCCTCGCCCGGACGGCGGTGATCTTGCGCCACGCAGCGAGCAGCGCCTGCTCTCGCTGGCGCGCGAGCGCGATCGCCCCGCCGGTCT
>DATKFF010000104.1:0-2797 GCA_035511595.1 Solirubrobacteraceae bacterium
TCCCGCGGGTCGACCAGCGCCTGCTGGCGGTGATGTGGCTGCTGGCGGAGTCCTGGGGCCGGGTTACGCCAGCGGGGACGACGCTGCCGCTGAGCCTGACCCACGATGCGCTGGGCGCGCTGATCGGCGCGCGCCGGCCTACCGTCACCCTCGCGCTCCGCGAGCTGACCGAGCGCGGGGCCGTGATCCGGCAGGACCAGGGCTGGCTGTTGCTCGAAGCGCCCCCGCACTCCACCCGCCCGCCCGGGCGCGTCAGAGACCCAGCGGTGCTCGGAGCCGGGCGCTCGACCTGGGTCCGGGGATCAGATCCCGTCGAGCCGGCCGAGCAGAGCTTCGAGACCGGCGCCGACCACTACATCACGGTTCATGAGACAGTCGCGACGCTCCGGGAGCAGCACGCCCGCAACGCCGCACGGTTCCGTGAGACCGTCGAGCGTGTCCGCCGCACCCGCCAGCGCTCCCGAGAATCGCGTGAGCTGCTGGCCGACCAGCGACTCAAGCGTCAGCTGCCTCGATCATCATGATCACACCTCCCTGCCCGTCATCCGAAGGCGGTCCCAAGGGCAGGAACGTGATCTGGGCCTGAACGCCTTTGCCACGCCGGTTGGTCGCGTCGACGACCGCTTCCTCGCGGTCGGACTGGCCGGACAGGAGGGCCTTTAGCTGTGGTCTCAGCTGCTCCACCGGGAGCCCGATGTCGAGCGAGAACAGGTGCTGCCCCTCGGCCTCCTCGGCGGTCAGGCCCCACATCTCACGCGCCTGGCGGTTCCAGATGCGAACGTGCTGCCCGCGGTCGATCACGATCACCGCGAGGCCGACCGTCGTCAGGATCGTCTCGAGGAACGTGTTCATCTCGTTGAGCTCGAGCGTCCGGTGTCGGAGCTCGTCGTTCATCGTCTCGAGCTCCTCGTTGGTCGACTGCAGCTCCTCGTTCATCGTCTCGAGCTCCTCGTTGGTCGACTGCAGCTCCTCGTTGGTCGTCTCGAGCTCCTCGTTGGTCGATTGCAGCTCCTCGTTGGTCGTCTCGAGCTCCTCGACCGTTGACTGCAGCTCCTCGTAGGCCTCCTCGAGCGCGTGCTTGGAGGTCGAAAGCTGCTCCTGCAGGTCGTGTTCCTCCGTGACGTCGGTGTAGACGACGCTCGCCCCCATCACAACGTTGTCCGCGAGCAGCGGGATGATGCGCACCTCCAGCATCCGCGTCTGCTCACCGGATCCCCAGCGGACGGCTCTGACGTCGATGGGCCGCCGGTCGGCGGATAGCGCGTCAAGGTGGCTGCGGAGCTCGACCGGCCGGTAGGAGAGCTCGAGGTCCTGGATCGGTCGCCCGAAGTCATTGACGCCGAGGCCGAACATACGCCGCGCCGCCTCGTTCGCCATAACCATCGAGCCGTTTGAGTCGAGCACAATCTGAGCGGCTCCTCCGACGTCGAATACCGCCTCCCGCAGATTCGCGGCGGTGCTCTGCGAGGCACCGTTGCCGGGGTCGATCGGCAGCGCGTGCGCGCGATCTCGGTGGACCGGGCGGATCACCTTGTGAAACACGCGCCATTTGAGGTCGACCGGCGTGAACAGCTCGGCGTGGGTGATCAGCATTTCGGACTTCCCGAGCATCATGAAGCCCTCGTTGTCGAGCGCGAAGTGGAATCGCCGGAGGATCTGCGACTGAGTTTCCGCGGTGAAGTACATCAGCGTGTTGCGGCACACCAGCAGGTCGATCCGTGAGATCGGGGCGTCCTGCACCAGGTCGTTGCGTCCGAAGATCACGCATCGCCGCAGGTCCTTGCGGAAGACGTAGCGCTGGTCGCCGCGCTCGAAGAACCGCTCGAGCGCGTCGCGCGGCACGTCCTCAACCTGACGCGGCAGGTAGGCACCTTGACGAGCTTCGGCGAGCGCGCCCTCGTCGATGTCGGTGGCGTAGATCTTGACCCGTTCCTCGAACGCCTCGTCTCCGAGGACCCGCGCCAGGATCATCGCCACGGTGTACGGCTCCTCGCCCGACGAGCAGCCCGCGCACCAGATCCGCAAGGGGGCCGAGGGCCCGCGCGAGTCCACCAGCTGCGGGACGATCGACTCGGCGAGGTACTCCCACGCCTGCGGGTCACGGAAGAAGCCCGTGACATTGATCAGGATCGTGTTGAAGAGCTGGACGAACTCGTCACTGTTGAGCTCGAGGTAATCGATGTAGTCCTCGTAACGATCCACCCCGACCTCGGCCATGCGCTTGGCCACGCGGCGTTCGACACTTGAGCGCTTGTAGCCCGTGAAATCGAACCCGCGCGTCTCCTTGACGAACTCGAGCAGCCCGTCAAGTGTGGTCGTCTCGCTCGGCTCGATGGTCATGTCTCGCCGCCGTTGCCCGCGATTCGCTCAACGCCGGTCGCACCAACCCGGCGAACGCTGATCTCCTCGGGCTCGCTGATTCGAGCGCCCGGCGGCGGAGCCGCTCCGTCGACCATCGCGGCGATCGTGGCGGCCACGAGCCCTGAGGGGACTACGGCGTCGACCGCGACGTGCGCGAGCGCGGCCGCCGGCATCCCGGAGTAGAGCGCCTCGACCGGGTCCTGGACGATCGCGACGCCACCGTTTGACTTGACTGCGGCAAGCCCCGCGGCGCCATCGCCTCTCGTCCCGGTGAGGATCACTCCGATCACCCGCTCCCCGCGCGTCTGCGCGGCAGACCGGAGCAGCACGTCGACGGCGGGGCGGTGCCCGTTTTCACGTGGTCCGAGCGTGAGATGTACGTGATCGTCTTCGACCGCCAGATGGCGATTGGGCGGCGCCACGAGGATCTGCCCAA
>DATKFF010000105.1:0-2928 GCA_035511595.1 Solirubrobacteraceae bacterium
CAGTGGATCACGGACGCCGGCACGCGCTCGCCCGAGATCGGAAAGTTCTCGAGGGCCTTGCTGGTCTCCCCTCCCCACAGCCGGGCCTGTTCCTGAACGCTCATTTCTGTCCTTCCTGTTCTTGTCCCGTTGTGCCTCTAAACGTACTCCACCGCCGAGCCGCTGGGCCGCCTCATCCGCAGAACGCGATCAGTTCCCGGGCGAGCGACACGGGGTCGTCGTAGGCCATCAGGAAGCCGGTCCCCGCGAGCATCCGCAGGTGCGCGTTCGGGAGCAGGTCGAGCGCCTCCTGGGCGCCCGCCGGCGGGTGCGCGGGGTCCAGGTCGGCCCATAAGAGCAGCACCGGGAGATCGATCCGGGGGTAGGCGTCGAGCAGCTCCCGTTGGGGCCCCGCCGGCCAGCGCCGCGCGAACCGGGCCCACGACCGTGCCCGGTTCCCGTTGCCCCCGACGTCAGCGAACGCGTGGCGGATCAGGTCGCGCGCGGCCGGGTTCTGCTGGGCGGAGAGGCGCTCGCCGAACGACGGCCGGAAGACGAGGGTCGCGGACCGGGCGAGGACGCGATCGAGCCCCGGGACCGCTGCCGCCATGCACGCGGCGCGCCATGCGGCTCGACGGCCGGCGAACTCGTCGCGGCGGTGAAGGCGGTTCGGCATCAGCACGAGCCGCGAGGGCTCGAGCCGCCCGGTGCTGACCGCGCGCAGCGCCAGCTCCGCCCCGAGATCGTGCCCCGCGAGCAGCGGCCGCGGGCCGATCACCTCCTTGCAGAACCCCGCGAGCACGTCGGTCATCCAGTCGGCCGTGTACGGATGCCTGGGGCGGTCCTCGGAGTCGCCGTGCAGCGGCAGGTCCGGAAGCACGACGCGAAAGCGAGCAGCCAGCCGCGCCACGATCGGCTCCCACTCGCGGTGCGAGAGCCCGAGCGAGTGGAGCAGCGCGAGCCCCGGACCGGTGCCCGTCTCACGGTACGCGACCCGGGCGCCGTCACGGTGGTGGTAGAGCCTGAGACGCATAGCGATGCACAAGCATCCTCGCATCCGTGCACGGCGGCTTGCGTGATTTGCAAAAACTTGGGATTAGCTCGATAAATTCGCTCGTGATCCGGACGAACGCGGCAGCCACGATGCTCGGCGTCAGCGCCAGCACGCTCCGCAGCTGGGAGCGGCGCTACAGCTTCCCGCGCCCGCGCCGCAGCGAGGGGGGTCACCGGCATTACGAGCTCGAGGAGGTCGAGGCGCTCAAGCAGGCGCTCGCCGAGACCCACAACGTGTCCTCGGCCGTGGCGCTCGCGCAGCGACGCGGCCTGGGCCCATCGTCTCGATCACGGCTGACCGAGGCGTTCGCGGCGTTCGACGAGCAGCTTGCTGACCGCCTGCTCGAGGAGAGCCTGGCGCTGCGTTCGCTCGAGCGCACGGTCGAGGAGCTGCTGCTCCCGGCGGTCACCGACCACGCCGACCGTGACCTCGCGGGCGCGGCGTACCAGTTCGCCTGGCGCCACGCGACCGGCTGGCTGTCGGCCATGAAGCGCCTGGCACCGCCCGCGAGCCGTCCCGAGGGCGTGCTGATCCTCGACGCGTGGACCGCGCCCGACCTTGACACGCTTCACGCCCAGGCGTTCGAGCTGGTGCTGCGGCGAGCCGGCCTGCGGACGCTCGCGCTGAGCGCGGCGATCGACCGCGCTCGCCTCGGCCGGGCGCTGCGCGCGCTCGACCCGAGCGCCGTCGTACTGAGCGGCCAGGGGGTCTCGCTCGACGAGATCGCCCGAATCGTGTACGCCGTTCGTAGCGCGGTGCCGCGAATCACCGTGTTCGACTACAGGACGGCGGTCCCCGACAGCGGCGCGAGCACCATCTGCCGCTTGGGGCAGCTCCCGATCGGCGCGCGTGACGCGCTGCTCGCCCAGCTGCAAGAGCAGGCCGGACGGGCGAGTGTCGCCGTGCCGCACCGGCGCGTGGCGCTGAGCGCGGTTCGACCGGCCTGAGCGGCTCGGCGGCCTCCCCGGTTTGCCCGGGGGGTCCTCCTAGAATCACCCGCCCATGCCGACCCAGCCGCACCGTCCCGTAGACCCGCGCGCGTCGTTCCCCGAGCTCGAGGAGCAGGTGCTCGAGCGCTGGCGCGAGCGCGACGTGTTTCCCGAGTCGCTGCGCCGCCGCCAGGGATCGGACCAGTGGGTGTTCTACGAGGGGCCGCCCACGGCCAACGGGCCACCGGCCTTCCACCACGTACTCGCGCGGGTGTTCAAGGACATCTTCCCCCGCTACAAGACGATGTGCGGTTACTACGTCGAACGCAAGGGCGGCTGGGACTGCCACGGCCTCCCCGTCGAGCTGGCGCTCGAGACGGAGCTCGGCTTCACCAGCAAGGACGACATCGAGCGCTTCGGGATCGCGGAGTTCAACGCCCGCTGCCGCGAGAAGGTCCTGAGCCACGTCGAGGACTGGAATCGCCTGACCGAGCGGATCGGCTTCTGGATCGACCTCGAGCACGCGTACAAGACGCTCGATCCCGACTACATCGAGTCTGTCTGGTGGGCGCTGAAGACGATCCACGACAAGGGGCTCCTGTACGAGAAGCTGAAGGTCGTTCCGTACTGCCCGCGTGACCAGGTCACGCTGTCCAGCCACGAGCTCGGGCAGCCCGGTGTCTATCAGGACGTGCTCGACCCGTCGGTGTACGTGCGCCTGCCGGTGCGCCAGCCGCGCGGGCCGTTGCAGCCGGGAGACGAACTGCTGATCTGGACGACCACCCCGTGGACGCTTGTCTCAAACGCGGCGGTGGCGGTCGACTCGGAGCTGACCTACGTGCGGGCGCGCGCCGCCGACGGGGACGGGACCGTGTTCGTGGTCGCCGCGGCGCTGGTCGAGCGCGTGCTCGGGGAGGGCGCCGAGGTCCTCGACCGGTTCCCCGGCTCGGCGCTGGTCGGCATCCG
>DATKFF010000106.1:0-3763 GCA_035511595.1 Solirubrobacteraceae bacterium
CGGCTCGTCGACGCCGCCGAAGTGAAGCGTCTGTGCCCGCCGCTCAACGTCTCCGAGGACGCGATCTATCCGATCATGGGGGCCCTCTATCACCCGCCTGGAGGGATCATCCGCCACGACGCGGTGGTGTGGGGGTACGCCCGCGGAGCGGATCGCGCCGGCGTCGAGATCCACCCCTACACCGAGGTCCAGGGAATCGAGCGCGTGAACGGGCGGGTGGAGGCGGTGCGGACCAATCGCGGGACGGTGCGCGCAGGCCAGGTGATCAGCGCCACCGCGGGCTGGAGCACGCTCGTGTGCGGGATGGCGGGCGTCGAGCTGCCGATCACGACTCACATCCTCCAGGCCTGCGTGACCGAGCCCGTCAAGCCGCTCCTCGACGTCGTCATCGTCTCCTCGCAGATGCACGTCTACATCTCTCAGTCGGATCGGGGCGAGTTCGTGATGGGGTCCGAAATCGAGCCGTGGACGACCTACCGGATGCAGGGGACGCTCAACTTCCTCCAGGACCTGACCCGGCACACCCTGGAGCTGTTCCCGCAGCTCGAGCACGCGCGACTTTTGCGCGCGTGGGCAGGTCTGTGCGACCTCTCGCCCGACTACAGCCCGATCCTCGGACGGACCGAGGTCCAGAACTTCCACGTAAGCGCCGGGTGGGGAACCTACGGCTTCAAGGCAGCTCCGATCGTCGGCAAGACGCTTGCCGAGCTCATCCACACCGGCCAAACGCCGCAGCTGATCGCGCCGTTCGCGCTCGAGCGGTTCTACGAGGACCGGCTCGTGTCCGAGCTGGCCGCAGCTGCGGTGAGCCACTGATGCCGGCCGCCGCCCGGTCGAAGTCTCCCGCCCGAGCCTCCTCGAAGGCAAACGCGTCCGTGGCGGCCGCCAAGACCACTGTGATGATGCGCCTACTGGTCTCCTGTCCGGACCGCCCCGGGATCGTCAGCGCGGTCTCGCGGTTTCTGTTCGAGGCCGGCGCGAACATCGTGCGCTCCGATCAGTACTCGACCGACCCGGAAGGCGGGACGTTCTTCCTGCGGACCGAGTTCACGTTGCCCGCCAGGAGCCGCTCGGGCCTCGCGGAGCGCTTCGGCCTCGCAGTTGCGGAGCCGTTCAAGATGACATGGCGCCTGTGGGACGCCGCCATGCCGAAGCGAATCGCGATCCTCGTCTCGCGCAGCGAGCACTGCCTGCTGGAGCTCCTCTGGCGCTGGCGCCGCCGTGAGCTGGACGCCGAGATCGTCTTTGTCGCGTCAAACCATCCGGACCTGCGCGATTCGGTGGAGGGGTTTGGACTCCCCTACCACCATGTGCCGGTGCAGAGGGGCCGGAAAGCCGTAGCCGAGGCGCAGCTGCTGGAGCTGGTCGAAGGCCGGTGCGACCTGCTCGTTCTGGCCCGCTATATGCAGATCCTGTCGGGGGATTTTCTGGACAGCGTCGGGATGCCGCTAATCAACATCCATCACTCGTTCCTTCCGGCGTTCGCCGGTGCCGACCCGTACGAGAGGGCCAAGCGACGAGGAGTCAAGCTGATCGGCGCCACCGCCCACTACGTGAGCGAGGAGCTCGATGCAGGACCAATCATCGAGCAGGACGTCATCCGCGTCAGCCACCGTGACGACGTGGCGATGCTTACGCGGCTGGGAGGCGACATCGAGCGCACCGTGCTCGCCCGCGCTGTCCAGTGGCACTGCGAGGACCGGGTGTTGCGCCACGACAACACCACCGTCGTCTTCTGACCGGGAGAAGGCCTCACGCCGGGTCACCGAGCGGCCCGCGCGCGATCGCCTGGCGCCGCCACTTCAGCTGCGCCGGCCCCATCACCTTGAGACGCTTTGGCATGACCGGGCCGAGGCTCCGCGTCGCTGCGCCCATCGCGCGAAACCGGGTTTCGTCGAAGCCGGTCCAGCGGATCCCGAGCCGCGCCCGGAGCGCGGGGTCCATCAGGCCGAGGCTCCCGAGGCGCAGCAGGGTGCTGGCGGGGACCCTGACCGCGCGCCACACGAGCTCCGGCACCGGGACCGGGGGAGGAGGGACGCGGTGGACCGCCTGCAGCACCTGATCAACCGCCGCGGTTCGCTGCAGACGCTCTGAGGCGACCGCGTCGAAGTACTCGCGGAAGCCCGCCCACGTCTCGGGCAGGTCCCGGTCGCGGACCCCGATCAGCCGCCCGAGCTGCCGGTACTCCCGATAGAAGGCCTCCAGCTCGGCGCCGCGCATCGGACTCCCGAAGTGCTCGTGGCCGGCGACGTAGGTCTCGATCAGCGTGGCGTGCACCCACGCGTAGGCCTCGGGCTCGAGCGCGTTGTAGCGCTCGCCGTCGGGGCGAACCCCCTTGAAGCGCTTGTGCAGCTCCCGCAGCCGTCGTCCGGCCGGGACCGCGTCGCCGCCTCCGTACACGAGCAGGGTCACGTAGTCGATCGTCCGCAGCAACCGGTTCCACGGGCGCCGCTCGAAGTCCGAGTAGTCGTGTACGCCGGCGCCGACGGTCGGGTGGGCGACCTGGAGTAGCAGCGCGTACAGCATCACCAGGTAAAGCCGGCTGTCGCTGGCCCGCCGCCAGGTCACCGACTCCGGCCCCACGAGGATCCCGTCCACCTGTTCGGGCGGCGGGAAAATGGTCGGTGTCGTCGACATGCCTACGAAGGCTACGATGGCCGGCGATGACGATCCAGACCCTGACCGACGAGCAGCGCGCGTTCGTCGAGGCGATCCGCGACTTCGCGCGGCGTGAGTGCGGCACCCGCGAGCAGCGCGACGCGCTGACCGACGGCGGCCGTGAGGTGCACAACCAGGAGCTCTATGAGCGCGTCGCCGAGCTCGGCTGGCTCGGGCTGACGATTCCGGAGGAGTACGGGGGCAGCGGCGGCGGAGCCGTCGACATGTGCCTGATGCTCGAGGAGGTAACTCGCGGGCTGATCCCGATCGGGTTCGTCGGGGTCAGCATGATCACCGCAGGCGCGGTGCGGCGGTTCGGCTCCGAGGAGCAGAAGCACGAGCTGCTGGGCGGGATCGCACGGGGGCGGCCAGAGGCGATCGCGATGTCCGAGCCGGAGGCCGGCTCCGACGTCGGCGCGCTCACATGCCGCGCCGAGCGCGTGGACGGCAGCTACCTGATCAACGGCCAGAAGACCTGGATCACCGGCGCTCAAGCCGCCGACCACATCCTGCTCGTCTGCCGGACGAGCAGGACCGGGGACAAGCACGAGGGGATCTCGATGATCTCGGTTCCCCATGAGGTCGAGGGGCTCGAGGTCCGAGGGATCGACACGATGGGCGGCCGCGAGGTCAACGACCTGTTCTTCACGGACTGCCGGGTGCCCGCCGAGCGTCTGATCGGGGTCCAGGACGAGGGCTGGCGGCAGCTGATGGCCGGGCTCAACCACGAGCGGCTGATCATCGCGGCGCAGGCGCTCGGGATGGCGCAGCGCGCGTTCGATGACACCCTCTCCTACGTCAAGGAGCGCAAGCAGTTCGGGCGCCCGATCGGCTCCTTCCAGGCTTTGAAGCATCGGCTGGCGGATTCGGCGACGGAGCTCGAGGCGACCCGGCTGCTGGTCTACGACGTCGCGCTGCGCTCGGACGCCAACCCGGGCGTGACGCTGCCGCGCGAGGCCTCGATGGCGAAGCTGAAGGCGACGGAGCTCGCGAAGCGGGTGACGCTCGAGGGGATGCAGATGATGGGCGGCTACGGCTACGCGGTCGAGTACGACATGGAGCGCCAGGTCCGCACCGCGCTGGTGACGCCGATCTACGGCGGCAC
>DATKFF010000107.1:0-3393 GCA_035511595.1 Solirubrobacteraceae bacterium
CGCCGAGCAGCAGGCGCGGGAGTGGTGACGCGCCGGTGGGGTGGGCGCTCATGGGGCCGCGCTCACGGTTCCCGCCGCCGCGCCCGTGTTGGGGTCGATGTCCAGCTGGCAGACGAGGTTCAGCGTGTGGCCGGCGGAGTCGGTCACCCGTGCGCCGATGTTCGTGCCCTGCAGCGAGGTGACACGGCCGGTGTACTGCCCGGGGTTCGACGCGGAGCCGAGCGTCACGTCGCTCGAGCTCATCTCGAGCCCGCCGCCGTCGATCGCCTGCCCGCGCAGGTTGACCGCGAGCCTGCTCAGGTGCTGGCCCGCAAGCGACAGCGAGATGTCGACCGTCGCCAGCCCGCCGCCGGCCGAGCCCTGCTGGACGCTGCCGCTGGCGTGCGCGGTGAACGACGTGGGGGAGGTCGACACCGGCGTCGCGGTCGCCGTCGACGTCGATCGGAGCAGTGACGCCGGAGTCCCGGCCTTCGCGGCCCAACCGGCGGCCAGCGGTCCGCTGGGCAGCCACACGAGCAGGCCCAGGGGGACGAGCGCGGAGGCGCCGAGCGCCGCGAGCCGGGCGCCCGCGTGGTGCGGCCAGCCGGCGATCGCGCGGGACACGACGGCGACGATCATCACGATCACGCAGCCGGCCACGATCACCAGCATCCAGCCGGCCTTGGTGTCGCTCCCGGTGCCGACCCCGTGCAGGAGCGCGAACGGCCAGCACGCGTACGCCGCCCAGTGGACCGCGCGCCAGGTCCTGTAGCCGAAGCGCCGGCGCAGCAGGCTGGTGATCGTGACCGCGATCAGCAGGTCGAACGCGACCGCGCCGAATCCCAGCCACAGCGGCCGGTAGGTTCCGCCGAAGGGGATCACCGTGTCCAGCAGGCTGATCGGCGCGAACCCGTCGAGCAGCGAGGTCACGATGTGGACGAGCAGGAACGCCATCGCCAGCAGCGACACGTTGCGGTGCACGGCGTCGAGCACGAACCGCGGGACGTTCTCGGTCCGCAGGCGCTGGACGTTCGCGACGCCGAGCGCGACGCTCAGCGTCAGCAGGATCAGCGCGATCGTCCCGGTTCCTCGCGTCAGGTACCAGTAGGCGCTCGGGCCGACGGCGGCGATCGTCGTCATCGCGGGCGACCGCCGCGGCTCAGGAGCCGCCGGAGACGACCGGGGCCGGAGCCGACTGCGCGGGAGCCGGAGCGGGCGCCTGCGAGGGCTGCGAGAGACCGCTGCCGCTGGAGCTCGATCCGCTGGAGCTGGAGCCTGAGCCGGCGGACGAAGACTGCGCCGGCTGGCTGACCGCGGAGACGGTGTGCCCGTGGAACGAGCGCGCCGCGACGAGCGAGATCACGCCCGAGAACGCGACCGCGCCGGCGATCATCCACCGGTTGATCCGTGAGATCAGCGCCAGCCCGGCGTCACGCGTGTTGACTGCTCTGGAAGCCATATCGTGGCTTCGATGATCGGGGCGCCGAGCAAGAATGCTCTAAGCGCGCGGTGAGAAAGCGCTAATAGGGGGCCGGCGGCAGCGTGGAGGCCGACGGGGGACGATCGGGCCACACGAGCAGCACCCGGCAGGGGGTGTGATCGAGCACGTACTGGGCGTGCGGCCCGATGCTGCCCGGCCCGAGTCGGCTGCGGTCGCGCGCCATCACCAGCAGGTCGGCGTCGGCGGCGGCGGCGACGACCTCGCGCTCCACGCGCCCATGCCGGAGCTCGTGGGCCGCGGCGCGTCCGAGTCGGGTCCGTGCCTCCCGCAGCAGCCCGCGCGCGATCTGGTCGGAGATCGTCGATCGCGGTTGCTCCGCCTCGACGACGAACAGGAGCGTGATTTCAGCGGACTCGGGCACCGAGGCGATCGTCTGCACGATCGCCGACTCCCACGTGTCCTCGACCAGCCACACCAGCACTCGCATGTCAGCTCCACGCTCGGAGCGCCAACCATAGAGCGACCGTCGCCTGGGTCTAGGCGAATAGCTTCGACGCGCGCAGCAGCAGGCGGAGGTTGCCGCGCGGGCGGATCTTGCCGGTCAGCGCGGCGCGCAACGGGTCGGCTCGTCCGGCGGTCAGGTCCACCCAGTCGCCGAACCGGCAGCGGAATGTCAGGTCGGGGTGCTCGACGCGACCAGGCTCGGCCTGCGCCGCGCCGTTGGTGATCCGCAGGTGCCAAGGCTCGGCGTCGGAGAAGTCCCACTGGATGACCGCGCCGGGGGCGGCTGACGTGTCGATCTGCCGGCTGATGCCGTCGAACAGCAGCGCGGTGACAGCGGCGTCGGGCTTCACCGGTCCGTTCGGCGCGCCCAGGTAGCCCGCCCGCAGCATCGCCAGGCCCCGGCGCGCCCGTTCCTCGGAGGGGAGGTCGAACGGCATCCCGAGGCGCATCGTCTCGGGGTCCAGCCCGGCCGCTCGGAACCGCGCCTCCATCGAGTCGGCGCCGTAGGCGAAGATCTCCTCGAGCGTGAAGCCGAACGACGTGACGTAGCGCTCGTCCCATCCCGGCGGCACGAACACCGCGGCTGTGAACGGGAAGATCTCACGCAGCAGCTCCTCGACCGCGGGCCGGCAGTCCGGGTCGGCGCGGACCAGGTCGGCGACCATCTTGACCCCGAAAGCGATGTGGCGCTGCTCGTCCTTGGAGACGTTGCCCATCCCCTCGCGGAAGCCGGGGAGCAGGTCGCGGCGCTTGAGCGACTCCTCGATCAGGTGCTGGCCGGGCTGGGCGAGCGACGCCTCGACGATCAGGTGGTAGAGCGTGATCGCCTGCGCGAGCTTCGGCTTCGAGCGGTCACGGCGCAGCTCGTCGGCCATCCGGTCGAGCCGTCCGAAGACCTTCTTGAAGCCCCAGCTGAGCTCCGGGCGGGTGGCGTCGAGCGACGAGCCGGTGTCGCTGCCGACGCCGGCGACCTCACGCATGAAGCGCGCGAACAGGATCGCGTGGCGCGCCTCGTCGACCTGCTGGGTCGCCAGGAAGTACTTCTGCTCCTCCTTCGGCGCCGCGTCGATGTAGGGGGAGAGGTTGTCCGCGACCGAGTCCTCGCCGTGGAAGAACATCGAGTAGGTCCACAGCGCGCCGCGCCGCTCGATCTCGGTGAAGGTGTCCTGCCACTGCTCGCGATCGGTGGTCAGGTCGATCTCGGTGGCGCTCCAGTTACCGTGCTCCCAGCGGGAGTAGAGGTCCTCGTAGGAGATCTGGTCGGCGGCGAGCGTGGCCATTGCTTCGGTGGTGTAGCTTAGACCACGGGGCAACCCGGGCCGAGGCTACCCGGCGAGCTTTGGCGAGCTCCACGGCAGCCGCAGCCGCCGCTCGATCTCGTCGCCCAGGTCCCCGATCGGGACCCGGATCTGCTCCAGGCTGTCGCGGTCGCGCAGCGTCACCGTGTCGTCCTCGAGTGACTGGTGGTC
>DATKFF010000108.1:0-5718 GCA_035511595.1 Solirubrobacteraceae bacterium
TCGATGAACGCCTGCTGCAACGGGTCCAGCGCGCCACCGTCCGCCAGCCCCTCGATCGTGGTCACCTCACGCCCGTCGTACTGGACGGCGAGAGCCAGGCAGGAAACAATCCGCTCCCCCTCGACGAGCACGGTGCACGCGCCGCAGGCGCCCTGGTTGCAACCCTTCTTCGTGCCGTAGAGGCCAAGATGCTCACGTACGAAGTCGAGCAGCGAGACACGAGCGTCGGTCGGCACCGGCGCCTCGCGGCCGTTGACGATGATCGGCACGGCGGATCCCCCTTTCGGCGAGCTGCGGACAACAGCCACCCTACTCCGCGACGACGGTCAGGCGGCCGGGAGGCTGAACCGCACGCGGGTCCCCGGGCTCGTGTCGGCGACCCAGATCCGGCCTCCGTGCGCCTCGACGATTGCACGCGCGATCGCGAGCCCGAGGCCCGCCGACCCGTTCTTCCCGGATACTCGCGACGGGCCCTGGACCCACGGCTCGAAGATCTCGTCGCGCAGTGCCGGGTCGATGCCCGAGCCACTGTCTGCGATCTCGATCTCGACGGCGGGGCCGGGAGCGGGTTCGGCGCGCACGACGACGCTGCCGTCGGCGGGGGTATGCCGGATCGCGTTCTGAATCAGGTTGAACAGCACCCGCTGGAGCTGCTCGGGGTTGCCGCGGGCCGGCGTGATCGCCGCGTCGAGCTCCGCGCGCACCGCGATCCCGCCGGCATCGGCGTGCGGCCGCATCGCCTCGATCGTCTCGCACAGGAGCTCCTCCAGGTGGACGTGCTCGATCGACCACTTGATGTCTCCGGCCTCCAGGCGTGAGAGCTCAAACAGGTCGTCGATCAGGGCGCTCAAAGCGCGCACATGTGTACCTATCAGCCGCTGTTGCTCACGCCTGGCTTCGGGCTCGAAGATGTTGTCCTCGAGGCCCTCGGCGGTCAGCTGCAGGCTCGTGATCGGCGTGCGCAGATCGTGCGAGACCGCCGCGACCAGCTGGCGCCGGGTGCGCTCGGCGGCGTCCAGCTTCGCGACCATCCCTTCGAGATCTGCGGCCAGTGTCGCGAGCTCGTCGCCGCCGCGAACGGGGACACGCACGTCACGGGAGCCCTCGCCCACCTTGGCGACAGCTCTACGCATGGCGTCGAGGTCTGACAGCGCGCCGATCGCGACCAGGCGTGCCGCGGCGAGGCCGACGAGCCCGGCGTAGCCGATGGCAAGCGCCATGAAGAACGCGTCGTGCTCCGAGACGAACATCAAGGAGGCGAACAGCGCCACCGTGACGCCCAGCTGCGCCGCCGCGAGCACAGCGAGCGCCCCGAGCTGACCGCGCAGCCCTCGGATCCACGAGCGGTGGCTGGCGATCAGGTCTGCCAGCAGGGTCGTGGCCGCCCCGAGCGGTGCGAGGATCTTCACGGAGCCGAGGAATGCCGATTCGCCGTAAATCGGCCAGGCGATCGCCGACACGGCGACCGCCGCTGCGACGGCTACCGCGATCCGGAACGCGGTCCGTCTCACGGCGCGAACCTGTACCCGACTCCCCAGATCGTCTCGATGAAACGCGGCTGCGCTGGATCGCGCTCGAGCTTGGCGCGCAGCCTGCGGATGTGCACCGTGATCGTTGAGGTGTCGATGTAGAAGCTGTACTGCCAGACGCGCTCCATCAGCTGATCGCGCGTGAACGCTTGGCCGGGGTGCCGTGCCAGGAACAACAGCAGGTCGAACTCGCGCTGCGTCAGCTCGATCCGCTCGCCGTCGAGCAGCACGCGCCGCCCGCTCGCGTCGATCTGGAGCTCGTCGAACACGAGCGGCGGCTCGCTCTCGGTGACCGGCTCGAGCCGCCGCAGCATCGCGTCCACACGCGCCACCAGCTCGATCGGACTGAACGGCTTGACGACGTAGTCGTCGGCGCCGAGGCGCAGACCGACGACGCGGTCAGACTCCTCGCCGCGCGCGGTGAGCAAGACGATCGCGGTGCGGCTACGGTCCTGCTGGCGCAGGCGGCGCATCACCTCCAAGCCGTCGACGTCGGGCAGCATCAGGTCGAGGATGACGACGTCCGGACGGTCGCGACCCGCCTGCCGGATCGCCTCCTGCCCGGTCGCGGCGACGACCGTCTCGTATCCGGCCCGCACGAGGTAGCGCGACACGACATCGCGAATCGTCGGCTCGTCGTCGACGACGAGCACGGTGCCGCGCGCGAAGCGATTGGGGCTACGGATGCACATACAGTAGGGCGTCGGTTCCTCGGGCCGAACGGCCAAGGAGGACTGTTCGCGCTTCGAGTGGCCCGACGGTGTCCATAGTGCGATTGGCTCCTTGTGGAACTCAGAGCTGGGGGCCTGGCGGCCCCCAGCTCGTTTGCTTCAAACGGTTCGCAGATGCTGAACCGTTCCTAGTTGGTGGCGATCCCTGCCGCGGCCGCTCCGGCGGGGAGGCCGACCGGGGAGCCGGCCAGCTCGGTCAGGTTGCCGCCGTTTACGGCGAACTCGGCGACGGCGCCGATCCGGCTCTCATCCACGTACAGGTAGCGGCCGTCTGGGCTCAGACGGGCGTCCACCGCGCCGACCCCACCGGTGTCAGAAACCGGTGTGCTGCCGAGCAGGCTTAGAGCTCCGCCCGGGAGGATCTGGTACCGGGAGATCTCACCCGATCCTGTGTTGACCGTGAACAGGAACTCGCCGTTGTGGGTGATCTCCACCCAGCACGGGGCGGTCTGCTGATCGGCGAACGGGGATGCCCCGATCGAGCTGAGGGTCCCGTTGTCCGAGTCGTTGAACGCGGAGATCGTCCCGTGCCCAGTTGTGCCGGCCACGGCGTCGTTATGCGCGTTTGACACATACACCTGATTCGGACTGGCCGGGCTGAACTCGCTTCCGAACGGCCCAACCCCCTGAGCGGGGAACGGCGACCCCGGCGCGGCGGTCAACAGACCGTCGTGACCGACCGTGAAGCTGTCGATCAGGGACGTGCCCGGAATCGATGCGACACCAGCCTCGGTCCCGACAAGCTTTTTGCCGGTGGGGTTGAACAGCACGTCGGACGGGGCCGCGTTACCGGCGAGTGTGACCGTGGAGCCGTCGAGCGGCGTCAGCTGTCCGTGATGGAGGGTGAAACCCGCGTAGTTGCTGTCCCCGGCGCCCGAGTTGGCGACATACACCAGGCGACCGTGGACGGTGACGCTGTCGGGCACGGCTCCACCCGAGGACACGACGCTGTCCAGGGTCAGCGACCCGTCGTGGTTGATCGACAGCGCCGAGAGCTGATCGCTACCGGCGTCGACCGCGAGCAGGTACCGGCCGTTGCGGGTGACCTGGACGGCACCCTGTGACGCTAGTCCCGAGCCGGAGCCTTGTCCGCCGGCCGCGTACGGGGACCCCGGGTTCGGGGTCAGCGACCCGTCGGCGTGACGATCGAGCACGCCGATCGTGTTCTCGTGCGCCGTGTTGTCATTCACGTACACATGCCCGACGACAGGTGAGGTTCCCGGCGAGGCAGAAGCCGCCGCCGGGAGAGCGGCGGCGGCCGCCACCGCGCCGCCGAGTAGCACCGAGCGCAGACATGTGCGTTTGGGCACGTGTGCGAAAACGCGCATTTTGTGTCTCTCCTTGTGTGGGTTTCGGTCTGGGAGAGCGCGGCGTCAGAGAATCGCGCTCAGGGATGGACCGGCTGGTCAAGCCCAGTTGACCAGGGGTCGCGCGCACCGTCAAGGCAAACGGCACCGGCGTTTCAAACAGTTAAGAACTCCGGCTGAAACCGACAGGAACGCGCATCGTGGGCAGCGTCACGACTCGCCGGGTCTAGGCTGGATGAGCGTGGGCTGTGCGGACGCACCGGACATCCGGACTGATCGGGAGCAGGCGCTGTGAGCGAGCGGCTGCTGCGAGAGCTCGCGCCTCAGGTCCTCGCCGCCGTCACCCGGCGCTACGGCTGCTTCGACCTCGCTGAGGACGCCACCCAGGAGGCGTTGATCGCGGCCGCGCAGCGGTGGCTCGAGGAGGGCGTGCCGGTGAATCCGCGCGGCTGGCTGATCGCCGTCGCCACCCGGCGGCTGATCGATGCCCTACGCGCCGAGGCGTCTCGGACCCGGCGTGAGGACATCGCGTTGGCACACGAGCCGCCGGCCGGCGCCAGCGTCCCTGATGCGGACGACACGCTGACGGTGCTGTTCCTGTGCTGACACACGGCACTGTCCCCGCCGTCGCAGCTGGCGCTCACGCTACGCGCCGTCGGGGGCCTGAGTACCGAGCAAATCGCCAGCGCATTCTTCGTACCCGAGGCGACGATGGCTCAGCGCATCAGCCGCGCCAAGACCACGATCGCCGACGCCGGCGCCCGCTTCGAACTGCCGCCCGACGAGGAGCGCGCCGCGCGCCTTGGCGTGGTGCTGCACGTGCTCTACCTGATCTTCAATGAGGGCTACACCGCGACGTCCGGCGAGCAGCTGCAGCGGTGCGAGCTCACGCGCGAGGCGATCCGCCTGACGCGACTGACCCACACCCTGATGCCCGCGGACGGCGAGGTCGCGGGGCTGTTGGCACTGATGCTGTTGACCCAGGCGCGCAGCGGCGCACGTGAACACTCCGACGGCACGCTGATCCCGCTGGCCGAGCAGGATCGCCTCAGCTGGGACCGTGCGCTGCTGGACGAGGGGACGCAGCTGATCCAGCAGACGCTTTCGCGCGCCCCGCTTGGCCCGTACCAGCTGCAGGCGGCGATCGCCGCTGTGCACGCCGAGGCCGTGACGCCCGCCGACACCGACTGGCCGCAGGTGCTCAAGCTCTACGACCTCCTCAACGCACTGGCGCCTAGCCCGGTCGTCACGCTCAACCGCGCCGTCGCGGTCGCGATGGTCGACGGCCCCGCCGCCGGGCTGGCCGCCCTCGACGCGCTGGACGGCGACCGCCGACTCGCGTCACACCATCGGCTCGCGTCCGTCCGCGCGCATCTGCACGAGATGACCGGCGACGCGCAGGCCGCGCTGGCCGCCTACGAGGACGCCGCACGCCGCACCACGAGCATCCCCGAGCAGCGTTACCTGCAGGGTCAGGCCGAACGGCTGCGCGACCATGTCGAGAACCCGCCAGCGGCTCCGACCATAGGGTGAACACCAACGATCACAAGGAGCCCCGTTGCGTTACATCCTGCTGATTTACCAGAACCCCGAAGCCTGGAACGGCCTCTCCCAGGAGGACAAGCACGTCCTCATGCACGCCGCCGGCGACCTCGTCGAGGAATTGTCGGCGACCGGCGAGTGGGTCGGCGGCGAGGGGCTGGCCGACGCTTCGCAGGCACGCTCGACGCGTGTGCGCGACGGCGTCGTCACCATTACCGACGGACCGTTTCTCGAGGCTAAGGAGGCGCTCGCGGGCTACTGCATCATTGACGCCGCGACCCCGGAGCGCGCCGAGGAGATCGCCGCGCGCTGGCCAGACGCCCAACATTGGGGTATGGAGATCCGCGGGCTGATGCACGGCGGCGGAGAGGAGGTCTGAGCGATGCTGACCCTCTACGAGCACCCCTTCGCGCTCTACTGCCAGAAGGTCCTGGTCGCGCTCAACGAGCAGGGCGTGCCCTACGACGTCCTCGAGGAGCAGCGTGATTTCGACCGCGCCGAGCTGGCCGAGCTGTGGCCGCCGGCGGCGATCCCCGTGCTACGCGATGGCGAGCAGGTAATCGGTGAGACCTCGATCATCATCGAGCACGTCGCCGGCTCGCAGCTCGT
>DATKFF010000109.1:0-2292 GCA_035511595.1 Solirubrobacteraceae bacterium
GGCCCGCGGAGAGCGATGACCGCATGACGACAGCGGACCGGGCGCTCGTTCATCCGGATCGGGTGATGCGTGCCCTGACACGCGCGCCCAGCATCTCGATCAATCGGCGCTATCCGAAAGGCGAAGACCATGACAACCGCAGTTGAAGCTCCGACCCCGACCGTCTCCTCAGAGAACGGCACGGAGCGGAGCCGGCAAGCTGACGTTTTCGTCATCTTCGGGATCTCGGGGGATCTCGCCAAGGTGATGACGTTTCACTCGCTCTATCGGCTCGAGCAACGCGGCCTGCTGAACTGCCCGATTGTCGGCGTCGCGGTAAGCGACTGGTCGGTGGACGAGCTCCGGGACCATGCGCGCACCGCGATCGAGGACTGCGGCGAGCACATCGACGACGAGGTCTTCGATCGCCTCGCCGCGCGGCTCTCATATGTCAGCGGCGACTTCGGTGACGCCGAGACGTACAAGCGCGTCGCAAGGGCCGTCGGAGATGCATCCACCCCAGTCTTCTATCTCGAGATCCCGCCGTTCCTGTTCGGCCGGGTGATCAAGGGGCTCACCGACGCGGGCCTCACCAAGGCGGGGCGCGTCGTGGTCGAGAAGCCCTTCGGCCACGACCTCCAGTCCGCCCGCGAGCTGGCCGACGAGATCCACGAGTACATCGACGAGTCGCAGCTCTTCAGGATCGACCACTTCCTCGGGAAGATGGGCACCGCCGAGATCCTCCTGCTCCGGCTCGCCAACCCGGTGTTCGAGCCGCTCTGGAGCCGCCACTACGTGTCGGCCGTCGAGATCACGATGGCCGAGAGCTTCGGCGTCGAGGATCGCGGTCACTTCTACGATCCCGTCGGCGCGCTGCGTGATGTGGTCGTCAACCACCTCATGCAGGTGGTTTGCGCGGCCGCGATGGAGCCTCCGACGTCGTGGGACGGCCCCACTCTCAAAGACGGGATGGTCTCGCTGTACCGCACCATCGCGCCGGCGGATCCGGCCAGCTACGTCCGCGGGCAATACGAGGGCTACAGGTCGATCGACGGCGTCGCGCCCGACTCCACGACCGAGACGTACGCCGCGCTCCGGCTCGAGATCGACAATTGGCGATGGTCGGGCGTGCCGTTCTTCATACGCACCGGCAAGTGCCTCCCAGCGACGCAGACGGAGTTGCGGCTGATCTTCGAAGGGTTGCCACCGAGGCTCGGATTCGGGCTCAAGCGCTCCCCCGACCCCGACCAGCTGATTATCAAGCTTGACCCCACCACGGGCGTGCGCCTGCTGCTCGAAGCCCAGCGTGGCGCGGACGTGGAACCGGAGCAGATCAGCCTCGACATGGAGTTCGCCGAGCAGGGGGGCGAAGGACCGACGCCGTATGAGGTCCTGCTTCACGCCGCCCTGATGGGCAACGATCGGCGATTCACCCGGCAGGACGGAATCGAGGAGTGCTGGCGCGTGATGGCGCCGCTGCTCGAGCACCCGCCACCGGTGCACGCCTACAAGAAGGGGACGTGGGGACCGAAGGCCGCCGAGCAGGTGCTCGACGGCTTCGGGCCCTGGCATCAACCGTGGGTGGCGTCATGAGCACCACCGTCAAGCCCAAGCGCAATTCACGCAAGTCCGCGAACGGCGGCGGGGAGCCCGCGGCGGTCAAACCCCAGGAAGCGACGATGCCGCAGAGCGCGGCGGCGCCGTCACCGTTCACACCGATCGCCGAATACGGCTTTCTGTCGGATTGCCATACCGGTGCGCTGATCGCGCCGGATGGGACGATCGATTGGCTGTGCGTACCGCGGTTTGACGCGCCGAGCGTGTTTGGGGCGCTGCTCGACCGCGGCGCCGGCGCGTTCCGCCTCGGCCCGTTCGGGATCAACGTGCCGAGCGGTCGCGTCTACGAGCCCGGAACGAACACGCTGGTCACGTCCTGGAAGACCCCGAGCGGCTGGGCGACCGCGCGCGAAGCGCTCACGATGGGACCGCGCCGCGGCGAGGATACGGTCACGCCGCACACTCGACCGCCGGCCGACGAGGATGCCGAGCACCTGCTCGTGCGCACCGTCGCGTGCGTCGAGGGGAGCATCGAGATCGAGCTCGTCTGCGACCCGGCCTTCGACTTCGGCCGCGCGCCCGGGGAATGGTCGCTGTCCGGCGATCGCCATCGTGCGGAGGCGACCGGCGCCGGACAGAAGATCACGCTCCAGACCGACATGCTGATCGGTATCGAGGGCAACCAGGCTCGCGCCCGGCATGTGCTGCAGGAGGGCGAGGAGCTCTTCTGCGCGCTGTCGTGGGAGGACGGAGCAC
>DATKFF010000110.1:0-6787 GCA_035511595.1 Solirubrobacteraceae bacterium
CGGCGCGGCTGACCGCCATCAACGAGCGCAGGCCCGGCTTGGCCGTGCCCGCCAGCGCCGCCAGCCCGGCGCGCACCAGCCGGCGGTTCTCGTCCAGAAGCGGAACCAGGTCGGCCACGGTGGCCAGCGCCACCAGCTCGAGGTCGTCCTCTACGCCGGGGGCGCCGAGCGCTTGTGCGAGCTTGTACGCGACCGCGGTGCCGCAGAGCTCCGGGCACGGGTACCCGCACACGGCGGGATGAACGATCGGGCAGTCGGGCAGCTCGCCACTCGAGCGCGGGTGATGATGGTCCGTGACCACGACCTCGAGCCCGAGCGCGCTCGCGGCCATCGTCTCCTCGACCGCGGTGATCGCGCAGTCGGCGGTGATCAGCAGGCGCGTGTCGCGCGCAGCCAGGCGGCGGACCGTGTCGCTGGAGAGCCCGTAGCCGTCCTCCAGGCGGTCCGGTATGAACCAGTTGACGTTCGCTCCGAGCGACCGCAGCGCGCGCACGAGGATCGCCGTTGCGCAGACGCCGTCGACGTCGTAGTCGCCGTGGACCGTGATCCGCGTGCCGGCGCGAATATGGCGCTGAACCGCGCCGACCGCCCGCTCGATCCCCGCGAAGGCGCTTGGAGGATGTTGCTCGCGGGCCTCGAGGAACTCCCGCGCGGACCCCGGGTCGCCGAGCCCGCGGCGAACGAGCACCTGCGCGAGCACGTGGCTGACGCCCAGTTCGCGCTCGAGCCTCAGCGCAGCCGTAAGGTCGTAGGGTGGGATTTCGAGCCGCGGCTCGGGGCGCCGCGGAGCAGGGACGGCCTCGGCGTCGGCCACCACCCGCAGCGGGGGAGCGGGCCGGGCGTGGGGTGTTTGCGCGGCAATCGCGGGCTCGGCCATGGGCCGCAGCGTAAGCTTCGGTCCCGACGGATAGACGGGGGCGTACGCGTTTTGGTGCGCGATCTGCACACATCTGTGACAAAGGCGTGGCGCTGGCTGCTGTCGGTGGGCCTCGCGGTCGTGCCGATCCCGCTGGGATGGCCGAACCACTTCGCCCTGGGAGTGGCCGATTCGCCCGGCGACGCCCAGCAGCTCGTCCGCCACGCGCCTCTCGACCTCCGTTACCAGTACCTGGCGGGCGGGGTGAACACGGGGACGGGCTGGGCGACCTGGAACGCAAACGGGACATTCGCGTCGATGTATGTGGACGAGTCCGTCGCCGCCCACGCGATCCCCGTGCTGACCTACTACCAGCTGCTTCAGTCACGCCCGTCACGCGGATCCGACGAGCTGACCAGAGACCTGTCGAACCTCCGCAACCGCGCCACGATGCGGGCCTACTGGGCGGACTGGGGCCTGCTACTGCGCCGAGTCGCGCCCGCTGCCCGCCGCCACCTCGTCGTGATCCACGTCGAACCCGACCTGTGGGGCTATCTGGAGCAGGCCAACGCGACACCGCTGGCGCGCGGATTCGCCCACCACCTGATCGAGTTACGCAACCGGCTCGCGCCGCACGTCCTGCTGGCGTGGCACCTGAGCTCCTGGGGCGCCGGCGCGGACTTCAGCCACGGCAATCCTTCGCCGTCGCAACTGGCTGCGCTGGCGGGACGGTCGGCCTCCTTCTACGAGTCGCTCCATGCCCGCTTCGACCTTGTCTTCAACGACATCGCCGACCGCGACGCCGGCTTCTACCAGGTCGTCGAGCACGAGCCGAACCTGTTCTGGAGCGCTGGCGACTACGCGCATCACGACGAGTACATCGCGGACTTCACGCGCCGCACCCACACCCCGGTGGTGCTGTGGCAGCTGCCGCTCGGGAACACGACGCTCAACAACACCTGGGGCCACTTCCGCGACAACCGCGTCCAGTGGTGGCTCGGCGCAAGGTCGATCTCACACCTCCGGGCGACGCGCGACGCAGGCGTGATCGGGCTGTTGTTCGGGGGCGGCGCCACCGGCACGACCAGCCCGCAGACCGACGGTGGGCTGTTCTACCGGCTGGCGCGCCGGTATCTCGCGCACCCGCTGACGCTCGGTTAGGGCTGCGGCTGTTCGGCCGGCGGCTCAGGCGACTGGGCGCGCCGGCGCAGGATCCGGTCCAGCCGCGAGGCCTCACGCTCGGCGACGTCGAACGGCTCGGTCACCTTCATCACGCGATCAAGCTGGTCGGTCAGCCGGGTGACCGACTCGGTCAGGGCCGGGAGCGAGTCCGACAGCGTCCCCAGCACCTCGACGTGGCGCTCGAGCGACGCCGAGGCACCGCGGATCACGACGAGCACCTCGTCCAGTTTCGCCTCGAGCTCGCGCGGCTCGAGCACCGCCTCGGCGTCCTCGACCTCAGACTCGGCCCGCGCAGGTGCGCCGAGCACGTAGCGGACCGTGCCGCCGATTAGGTCAAACGGCCAGGGCACGATCTAAGTCTGGCGTGCGCCTCGGACGAGTGCCGCCCCTCGCCTCGACGGCCTCAGGCCATCTCCGGTCCCGGCGCCCCGGCGCGCTCCCGGCGGATGCCCTCGTAATAGACCACGGCCATCCCGATCAGGGCACCGGGGATCGCCTCGAGCGCGGTCGACAGGTGCGTCGCGTGGCGACCCGGGATGCTGAAGCCGTTGACGGCCAGGCCGAACAGCACCGCTCCGAAGAGCGCGCCGAGGAACGCGCCGACGATCCCGCCCCAGAACCGGTCCGGAAGCCAGATCGTGAAGTGCCACAGCGCCAGCCCCATGATCACCCACGCAAGCAGTCCCATGGCTAGCGCCTTCTCCCGTGACGGCGGTTGCGCGACCGGGACTTGGCCGCGCGCTTGGGCTTCTGGACGGGCGCGACCCCCTCGTTCTCAGCGACGTCGGGCGCGTGCTCGGCGCCGTCGCCGCGCGGCTGCGGAGCGGTCTCCTCCGAGGGCGCCGGCTTCGGCTTCGGAGCCGCCCTGGGCGCCGTTCGAGGCTGGGTCTCCTCGGTGTGAGCGAGCCGCTTGGTCAGCGTCGAGGTTTGGCGGGCGGGACCCGCGCGTTCGATCTCCAGGTCGCGCTTCATCTGCTCGAACTCGGCCGCCGAGACCTTGTCGGGCTCGGGCTCGGTCAGCCGCGCGCCTCGCCGCGGGCGCTTGGCGGCCGGCTCGACGTCGGCGGCGGCGGTCGCGTACGCCGGCACGAATCCGTACTCCTCCTCCAGGCGGCGGCGGCGTGCGCGGTACTGCGGCTCACGCTCCTTCCAGTGCGTCAGCACCGGCGACGCGATGAAGATCGATGAGTACGCACCGGACGCGACGCCGATCAGCAGCGCGAACGCGAAGTCCTGCAGCTCGGATGACCCGCTGACCCCGCCGAGCAGGAGCAGGGCGACGATCGGCATCAGCGTGCAGGCGGTGGTCGCGAGCGACCGTGTCAGCACCTCGGACATCGAGCGGTTGACGATCTGCGAGAACGCCGCCCGCGGCATCCGCGGGATGTTCTCCCTGACCCGGTCGAACACGATGATCGTGTCGTAGAGCGAGTAGCCCAGGATCGTCAGCAGCGCGGCCACGGTCGCTGTCGTCACCTCCCGGCCGGTCAGCGCGTAGACGCCGGCAGTGATCAACAGGTCGTGCATCAACGCGATCAGCACCGGGACGGCGAACTTCCACTCGAACCGCAGCGCCACGTAGGCCGAGATCACCAGCAGCGAGGCGATGATCGCGATCACCGCGCCGTTGGCGACCGTGCTTCCGAAAGTCGGGCCAACGGAGGTGTCGTCGAAGGTGTTCGGCCGGATGCCGAAGTGACTCTGAAGCGCGCTCTCCACCCGGTTGACTCCGGCCGGCTGGAGCCTCTTGGCCGAGATCTGGAAAGCGTTGTTGCCGAGCCCGGGGTTTGAGATCTTCTGCACGGTCGCGCCCGATGCGCCGGCGGCGGTGACCACCGAGCTGACCTGCGGCTGGGTCGCGGCGCGCTCGAGCCCCGCCGTGAGCCGCGTGCCGGAGGTGAAGTCGATCCCCAGGTTCAGGCCCCTGCCCCCGATCGCCAGCGCACCGATCAGCAGGATCGTTCCCGAAAGCGTGAAGAAGTACTTGCTGGCGCCCATGAAGTCGTAGTGCCAGACGCGCTTCTTGCCGCCGGCGCCGAGCGCGGACGGGTGCGCGATCACGCGTGAGTTGCCCATCGTCGTGAGGATCGCCTGCGTCGCCATCACGGCCGTGAACAGCGACACGAACACCCCGATCCCGAGCGTCAGCGCGAACCCCTGGACCTCGGAGGTCGCCAGCACGAACAGGATGAACGCGGTCATGATCGTGACGACGTTCGCGTCGATGATCGCCGTCAGCCCCTTGCGATAGCCGATCTGGATGCCCTGGCGGATCGATCGACCCGCGCGGATCTCCTCCTTGACGCGTTCGAAGATCACGACGTTCGCGTCCGCGGCGACGCCGATCGTCAGGATCAGCCCCGCGATCCCCGGAAGCGTGAGGACGATCGGGATCAGCTTGATCAGCGCGAAGAAGTAGACCGCGTAGACGAGCAGCCCGGCGACCGCGATCAAACCGAGCACGCGGTAGTAGGCGAGCAGGAAGATCGCCACCGCCAGGAGGCCGACGAGCCCGGCGAGGACGCCCTTGTGCAGCGCCTGCTTGCCGAGCGTCGCGGAGACCTGCGACTGGGAGATCAGCTTGAGGTTGATCGGCAGCGCGCCGAGCCGCAGCTGCGTGGCGAGATCCTGGGCCGAGTTGATCGTGAAGCCGCCGGTGATCTCGGCGCCGTTGTTGCCCTGGATGCCGTCGGGGTAGGTCTTGAAGTCGATCGACGGGACCGTGATCAGCTGGGTGTCAAGCGCCACCGCGAAGTGCTGGTTGAGCGTCTGGCCGAGCCCGCTGACGAGGTCGCCACGGCGCGCGATCTGCGCGGTGACGTTCTGGAACGCGGTCGCGCCCGTGCCGGTGAACCCGAACGCGACGTCCGGCGCTCCGGCCTGGTCGGTCGACTGCTGCGGGTTGGTGATGTCGTTTCCGAACAGCGCGACGTGGTCCTTGAGCACGTAGAACTGCGAGGTGGGGTTGCTCCACGATGCGGGGCGGGTGAAGTTCGCGGGAACGGCCTGGAGCACGGTCGTGCCCTGCTTGACGGTCAGCACCTGGACGCCCGGGTCCGACGCGCTCACGCCCGTGGGCAGCGCCGAGTCGAGGTCGGTGATGTTGTCCTGTGGCCCAGCCAGGTAGCAGTGCTGGCCGACGACCGGGGTGAAGTGGTAGGCGCGGCCGGCAAGCGTGCAAGCCGCGCTCCCGGAGGACCCGAATGCGAAGTACTCGGGGCCCTGGCGGGCGTTGTCGCCACTGACCTGGAGGGGCTGTTTGGCGGCCAGTTGCACGGCGGTGTACAGGGGCAAGCTGCCGGCGCTCGGTGATCCCGGAGAGGACGCGCCCGATCCCTGGCTGACCGTCGTCGCCGTGCCGTTCTGGGTGGTCAGCTGGGAAGCGACGGTCGCGGTCCCCCCGGACGGGCCCGGGATCAGCGCGTTGGACTCCCAGTCGTAGAACTCGAGCCGCGCGGTCGTCCCCACGAGCTGCTCGGCGCGGTGGGTGCTGGACACGTCGGGCAACCCGACCGAGATGTCGCCACCGAGCGTTGAAATCTCGGGCTCGGACACGCCCAGCGTGTTCACCCGCTGGTTCATCAGATCGACGGCACGCTGGAGCGCGGCCTGCGTGACGTGCGGTGTCTGCGGCGTCGGCTCGCCCTTGTAGATCAGCTGCACGCCGCCCTTCAGGTCGAGCCCGAGGAACGTCTTCTGGGTCGAGATCACGACCACGGAGGCCGCGATCAGGCCGGCGACCAGGGCCAGGATGAAAACGTTGCGCCGACGATCGGTCATCGCAGGAGCCGGATGCTAGTGGCCCGCGGAAACGGGGTGGCCGTCAGCGGCCGTTTGCGGGTGTCAGCACGACCAGGACGCCGCCTTCGTCGTCGTCGTAGGCGGGGAAGATGTCCGCGACGGCCTTGCTTGGCAGGCCGCCGTTGGCCTTGACCGCGACCGGCTTGCCCTGCACCCGTACTTCCCATTCAAGCGCGGTCTGGACGTAGTCCGAGCCGTCCTCGAACTGCAGCCCCAGCACGCCCGAGATGGGCTGGCCGATCGCCCTCTCGGTGGTCAGCCCGGTGAGCTCGAACGAGCCCTTGCCGCAATCGACGATCCGCCCGCCCGAGTCGCACGCGAAGAACGCCGCGTTCGGCGCCGGGTAATAGTCGTCGAGCAGCTCGAACAGGTAAGCGAACCCGCACTTTTCGCACCCGCGGGCCTCGTCACGGCGGAACGCCACGTTGCGCTCGGTGGCCATCGACCGGTGCCCGCAATGGGGGCAGATGAAGTAGTGCTCGCGGCTCATCGGCGACTGAGGATAGCCAGCTGTAGGGCCCCGCTTCGTTGGGTCTTCGATAATGCTTAAACGAGCCTCAGCGGCCCCGGAGGCTCGAGTCCCAGGTGCTCGAAAGCCCGCCTGGTGGCGGCGCGGCCCCGCGGCGTGCGCTCGATCAGCCCGCGCTGCAGCAGGTAGGGCTCGTAGACATCCTCGATCGTGTCCTGCTCCTCGGCCACCGCCACCGCGAGCGTCGAGAGGCCGACCGGGCCACCCCCGAACTTCTCGCAGATCGTCCTCAGGATCTCCCGGTCCAGGCGGTCGAGCCCCTCGTGGTCGACCTCCAGCAGGTCGAGCGCCGAGGCCGCCGCGGGGCCGGTGATCACCCCGTCGTGCTTCACCTGGACATAGTCGCGAACGCGCTTGAGCAGCCGGTTGGCGACGCGCGGGGTGCCCCGGCTGCGCAGCGCGATCGCGTGCGCTCCACC
>DATKFF010000111.1:0-18370 GCA_035511595.1 Solirubrobacteraceae bacterium
GAGCCGGGGATCGCCCACGCGGTGCCCGACCTGATCTCAAAGTCACTCGAGCACCTGCGCCCGCTGCCGATCTTCGGGTCGGGCGAGCAGACCCGCACGCTGACCCACGTCGACGACATCGCCGACGGGATCGTGACGGCGATGGCCTCGCGCGCCGGCGAGAACGAGGACTTCAACATCTCCGCCTCGCGTGAGCTGACCGTCGCAGAGATCGCGAGGCTGATCTGGGCGGCGTGCGGCAACGACCCGGACGAGCTGGAGTTCGAGCACCTGCCGAGCTTCGAGGTCGACGTGCAGCGCCGCTGGCCCTCCGTCGAGAAGGCACGTGAGCTGCTCGGCTGGGAGGCGCAGATCCCGCTCGAGGACGGGCTCGCGCAGACGGTCGAGTGGCTGCGGGACTCGGTCAGCCCTCGAAGCTGAAGCTGCAGCCCCGGGCGCGGAGCTCGGCGAACATCTCCTCAGGCTCGATGCAGCGCTCCGGCGGGTGCGCGCCGCGCGCCTCTAGCGAGCCGCGTGCGAGCAGCCTGACCGCGGCCGCCGCGGGCGCGGCGGTCGAGTTCACCGATCCGCCGACGCCGTTATGCGGGCGGGTCACGGCGCGGGCGGTGATCGTCCGCCCGCCGGCGCCGACGACGACCAGGTGCACCGAAACGGTCCGGTTCGACTGCGGGGCTGCGTCACGCCCGGCCTGGGTGACCTCCGCCGGCGAGGCGCTCGTGAGCTCCACCAGTCGTTCGAGCAGCGGCGCTGACAGCGACAGCCTGAAGCTGGCGTTGGCACAGCCGAAGCTCGGGCCGAACGTGGCGAGCTCGGAGTGGAGCGTGTAGATCGTCTCGGCGCTGCCGATCGGGTCGCCGTAGTCGACCACGCCGCCGGGGCTGAGCGGCGCGATCTGGACCGCCTCGAAGCCACGCAGCACGACCGGCTCGAGCGTCAGTTCATCGAGCAGCGTCTGGATTGCGTACGGGGGCCGCGGGCGCTCGTCGCCTGCCGCCTCCGGGTCCCGACCAGCGGCCGCCACGTCGATCGAGTCGACCGTGTCGGGTGCCCCCAGCATCGCGACGGCCGCGCGCGCCATCAGGTTGGTCTTGCCCGGACTCGAGCCGATTCCAAGCACCGCCAGCAACCCGGCGCGCTCGAACTCAGGTCCGAGCTCGAGCTGGCGCTGGGTCATCCAGTACAGCCCGCCGAGGTCGAGGTAGTGGCAGCCGGCCCGAAGGCAGGCGCGCATCGCCTCGAGATTGACCCGGTAGGACGCGGAGTTCACCAGCACGTCGGCGTCCGCAAGCGCGTCGGCAAGCGCGCCGACGTCGGTCGCATCGACTGCCTGAGCGCTTGCCTTGCCGGCGCCGTTGGCGGCGGCGACCGCCGCGGCGCGCTCGGCGTCGATGTCGAGCAAATTCATGCTCGCCACCTCGGGCGAGGCCGCGAGGTCCCGCACGATTGGCGGCGCGATCGTCCCCCCTGCACCGAGCACCGCGATGTGCATCGGGTTGTCGTCGCTGGCGTTCACGACCCGTTTACCGTAGCGTTCGCACGCGCGGGGCGTCGTTCAGATTTACTGGAGAGAGGTGGCAATGGACACGACAGCACTCCCGGCCGAGCCGTCGGCGGTGGCCGATCCCACGGCGCCCGGCGCGAAGGGGCTCAAGTCAAACGCGATCGGGTACATCTCGAACCTGGTGATCGCGGTCGCCTCGACGGCGCCCGCCTATAGCCTCGCGGCCACGCTCGGCTTCATCGTCGCGGTCACGGGTATCGGCGTCCACGCCCCGGCTGTCCTGATCGTGTCCTTCATCCCGATCCTGTTCGTCTCCGTGGGGTACCGGTACTTCAATCTCGCGGACCCGGACGCGGGCACGACGTTCGCGTGGGTGACTCGGTCGTTTGGGCCGCAACTCGGCTGGATCAATGGCTGGGCGATCTTCCTGGCCGACATCATCGTCATGGCCTCGCTTTCGGTCATCGCCAGCACGTACACGTTCCAGCTCGTCAGCTGGCACGCGGCGGCGCACTCAAACGTCGCCATCATCATCGGTTCCGTGATCTGGATCGCCCTGATGACGTGGATCTGCTACCGGGGCATCGAACTCTCCGCGCGGGTACAGACCATTCTCCTGAGCCTTGAGATCTTCACCCTCGCGCTATTCACGGTCGTGGCGCTGATCAAGGTTTACGCGAACTCGCCTGCTCACTCGATCCACGTCTCAGGGTCGTGGTTTAACCCGTTCGACCTCAGCTGGGGGGCACTGATTCCTGCCGTTCTGCTGGGCATCTTCATCTACTGGGGCTGGGACTCAGGGGTGGCCGTCAACGAGGAGTCGCGCAACCGCCGCCGCGGACCAGGCAAGGCCGCGGTGGTATCGACGCTGATCCTGCTGGTGATCTACGTCGCGGTCACCGCCGCGGCGCAGGCCTTCCGCGGGCCGGCGTTCCTATCGAACAACTCGAGTGACGTCCTGAACGCGCTCGCCGGGCCCGTGTTCGGCTCGCCTCTGAACAAGCTCCTGATCATCGCCGTGCTCACCTCGGCGTCGGCGTCGACGCAGACGACGATCCTGCCGACCGCGCGGACGACGCTGTCGATGGCGAAGTGGGGCGCTATCCCGTCGGCCTTTGGTCGCATCCACCCGCGGTTCTTGACGCCGAGCTTCTCGACGCTGCTGATGGGCGGGCTATCGATCGTCTGGACCGTGGCCCTGCTCGCCTTCAACCCCAACCAGAACGTGCTCGGGGACACGATCTCGGCACTTGGCTTCGCGGTCTGCTTCTACTACGGCTTCACCGGGTTGGCGTGCGCGGTCTACTACCGCCGGGAGCTCTTCAAGAGCTTCCGAAACTTTCTCTTCGCTGGGCTGATCCCGGTGGTGGGTGGCGGGATGATGGCCTACATCGGCGTCAGGGCGTACCAGTACTACAACACGGCCGGGAACAATTACTCCCATGCGCTACTTGGCATCCAGACCCCGATCCTTGTCGGGATCGGCGGCCTGATCGTCGGCATCGTGCTGATGTTTGTCTCGTGGCCGTTCTTCACGGGGTACTTCGCCCGGCGACCGTTCGAGGCGGTCGATCCAAAGCTGCTGGACGAGGAGCTCGCCGAGGAGCCGCCTGACGCGCCCATCACGGCGGTGCCGAGCTAGCTCCGGCGGTCCGTTTCGACGACGGCGGCGCCGGGGCGGACGCTAGCCTCGGCTAGGCGATGAACAGCTCCGAAGCCGCGACCGGCGCCGCGATTCCCAATAGCAACCTTCCCGGCCCGTACCCGGTCGGGTCATATGCCGCGCAGCTCAAGCGCCGGCTGCAGGAGTTCGCCAACGTCCAGCTGGTCGGCGAGGTGTGGGGCTTTCGCGCCGCGCGCGCACGTGTCTACTTCGAGCTGCGCGACGCCCGGGGTGCGCTCCCCTGCTCGATGTGGCGAAACGAGTTCGACGCGCTTGCGGTGACCCTCAGCGACGGGATGCGGATCGTCGTCGGCGGCGGCTGTGACTACTACCCCGGCAGCGCGAACGCGTCGCCGTCGTTCAGCTTCGCCGTCACCGAGCTGCGGGTGGCGGGCGAAGGCGACCTGCTCGTGCAGCTCGAGCGCCTGCGCCGGCGGCTCGCCGCCGATGGGCTGTTCGAACCCCAGAAGCGGCTTCACCGCCCCGCGCTGCCACGGACGATCGGCGTCGTCACCGGCGAGCGCGGCAAGGCCCGGGACGACGTGCTGGCCGGCCTCCGTCGACGGGGCTGGGCGGGCCGGCTGGTGTGGGCGTTCGCTCCCGTCCAGGACCGCCACGCCGCCCCCGCGATCGCCGCGGCGCTACGGGAGCTGGCGGCCACGCCCGAGGTCGAGGTGGTGATCGTCGCCCGCGGCGGCGGCTCGCTCGCGGACCTGTTCGCGTTCTGTGACGAGGCGCTCTGCCGGACCGTCGCGCTGTTGCGCGTGCCCGTGATCTCCTCGGTCGGCCACCACACCGACCGCACGCTGATCGACGACGTCGCCGCGGTCTGCTGCTCGACCCCGACGCACGCCGCCGAGGCGGCGGTCCCGATCGACTGCCGTGCAGCGCGCTCCGATGTCGCGGCCTACGCGCGGCGCCTCGAGGTACACGGCCGCCGCGCGGTCGTGCACCGCGCCAGGATGCTTGCCCAGCTGTCCAAGTCCCCAGGACAGCACGTCGCCCGCAGCCGCGCCCGCCTGCACCAGCTCGTGCGTGAGCTCCGCGCCAGCGCCAACCGCGCCGGCGAGAAGGGGCGCTCGCTTGCGTCGGTACACCTGCTGGTGCTCGGACGGACGGCCGCGAGGGCCAGAAGCTCGGACCAGACGCGCCGGCGCAGTGACCTCGACCGGCTCGCGCTGGCGTTGGCGGCGCACGACCCGGAGCGGACGCTGGCCCGCGGCTACGCGCTCGTGGAGGATCGCGAAGGGGCGCCGCTCGCCTCGGCCGCCGCGGCGCGTGAGGCCGGCGAGCTGGGACTGCGGTTCCGCGACGGGACCGTGCCGGCGAAGGTCACGGAGCGTGAGCCGCGGTGAACGGCGAGCGCACCTACGAGTCGGCCGTCGCGCGGATCGAGGAGATCATCCGGCGGCTCGACTCGGGCGACGCGGGCCTGCGCGAGACCCTCGATCTGGTCAAGGAGGGCCGCGACCTGGTCGAGTACTGCGCCGCCGAGCTCGAGGCGGTCTCGGCCGGGCTCGAGGAGCTCCGGCTCGATGAGCTGGTGGCGCGGCTCGAGGGCGCGGGCAAGCCCGAATGACCACCTTCGATCTGCTCGCCGACCTCCCCGTCGAGGTCGAGCGCTACACGCTCGAGGGGCGCCGGCTCGCGGTCTCGAGCGGTTTCGAGCGCCTGACGACGGTCGTCCACCTGCAAGGCGTCGGGCTTGCGGGCGTCGGCGAGGACGTCGTCTACCAGGCGGAGGACCAGGTCGCCTTCCAGGAAGCCGGCCCCGTGCACGATCTGGGCGGCCGCTACGCGCTCGGCGAATTCTGCGAGCTGATCGACTCGCTCGACCTATTTCCGGTACCCCCGGAGATGGACGTCTCGCGGCTCTACCGGCGCTGGACCTTCCACAGCGCCGCGCTCGACCTGGCGCTCCGGCAGGCTGGCAAGTCGCTGCACGAGGTGCTGGGGCGACAGCCGGCGCCGCTGTCATTCGTAGTCTCGCTGCGGCTCGGCGAGCCGGCCAGCATCGAGCCGATCGCGTGGCGCCTGGCGCGCTATCCCGAGCTTCGCTTCAAGCTCGACGCGACCAGCTCCTGGACGCCGGAGCTGTTCGAAGCGCTGGTGGCGACCGGAGCGGTCGACTCGATCGACTTCAAAGCGCTGTACCGCGGCACGATCGTGGACCAGGCGCCCGACCCGGTGCTCTACCGGCGGGTCGTCGATGCGTTCCCCAACGCCTGGCTGGAGGATCCCGACGTGGTCACACCCGACACCGCGGCGGCGGTGGCGGGCGAGCACGACCGGATCACCTGGGATGCGCCGATCCACTCGATCGCCGACATCGAGGCGCTCCCGTTCCCGCCGAAGATGGTGAACCTGAAGCCATCCCGGATCGGGGGCTTGCGGCGGCTGTGCGACGCCTACGACTACTGCGCCGAGCAGCGGATCGGCGCCTACGGCGGCGGCCAGTTCGAGCTCGGTCCGGGACGCGGGCAGGCCCAGTATCTCGCCTCGCTGTTTCACCCGGACACGCCCAACGACCTCGCGCCCTCGGGCTATAACGTCGACGAACCGCCCGCCGGGCTGCCGTCGAGCCCGCTGGCGCCCGCGCCGGAGCCCGTCGGGTTTCGCTGGGCCGGCTCTAACTGATTGAGCGCTCAGCGCTGCAGGTCGAGCAGCAGCTTGCCCACCACCTCGTGCCGGGCGAGCCGCTCCATTCCCTCGTTGACGTCCTCGAGCGGCAGCACGTCGTCGATTCGCACCTTCAGCGAGCCGTCGCGGAGCGCCTCGAGCGCCCCCTGGAGGCCTGACCGGCGCTTTTCACGGCCGAGCTGGCCGCCGGCGTGGCCGAGGATCGAGAGCCCCTTGTGGTACAGCGTCTGCATGTTGAATTGAACGTCGGGGCCGGCCGACGTGCCAAAGCTGACCATCCGCCCGTGCACGGCCAGCGCATCGAGCACCGGCGCCACAAACCCGTCGCCGAGCGCGTCGAGCACGAGCGTCGGCTCGAAGTCGAGGATCACGCGGAGCAGCTCATCGGGTCCCGCGACGAACGCCTTGTCGGCGCCCTGTTCCTCGACCGCGGCGATTTTTTCCGGCGAGCTGCTCTGACCCCACACGGTCGCGCCCGCGGCGTGCGCCACCGAGACGATCATCGTGCCGACGCCGCCGGCGGCTCCGAGCACCACGACGCGATCCTCGGCGGCCACCCGGCCGACCTCGTGTACGACCTCCCACGCGGTCAGCCCCGCGAACCCCATCACCGCAGCGTCGCGAAGCTCGACTCCGTCGGGCAGGTCGACCACCGCGTGGCTGGGGACGACCGCCGCCTCGGTCCAGACCCCGTCGCGCATCGCGCCGAGCCCCTCGCCTGAGACCAGCACCCGCCGGCCATCGAGCGTCCCCGAGGCCTCTCCGCCAAGCGTCCGTGGCAGCAGCCTGTCGGCCGCGACCTGCCCCTCGGCCACGTAGCGGTCGAACGGGTTGACCCCGCCGTACTGGAGCTCGACCAGCACCTCGTCCTCGCGCGGCTCGCGCAACTCCACGTCTTTGACGGCCAGCGGCTTGCCGTGCTCCTTCAGGCGCGCGGCGCGGACTCTGCGGGGTGGATTCATTGTCTCCTCACGGTCGGCCCATAATGGGCCATATGACATCGACTACCGAACTCCAAGGAACAGTCTCACTGATCACGGGTGCATCGAGCGGCATCGGCGAGGCCACCGCGCTCGAGCTGGCCGCCCAGGGCTCAGCCGTCGCGATCGCCGCGCGGCGGCGTGACCGGCTCGAGCAGCTGGCGGCCAGGATCGAGGACCAGGGCGGTAAGGCGCTCGTGATCGAGGCGGACGTCAGCTCCCGGGAGCAGGCCGTCGATGCCGTGGAGCGCACCGTCTCCGAGCTCGGCCGGCTCGACACGCTCGTCAACAACGCCGGCGTGATGCTGCTGGGGCCTGTCGAGAACGCCCCGCTGGAGGAGTGGGAGCGAATGCTCTCGGTCAACCTCGCGGGGCTCATCTACTCCGCCCACGCCGCCCTGCCGCACCTGCTCCGCGCGGCCGACGACGGCCCCCGAAGGGTCGCCGACATGATCAACGTCAGCTCGGTCGCGGGCCGCGTAGCGCGCTCGGGCAGCGGCGTCTACAACCTGACCAAGTTCGGCGTCGGCGCGTTCAGCGAGTCACTTCGCCAGGAAGTCACCGAGCGCCACGTCCGCGTCTCGCTCGTCGAGCCGGGCGCTGTCGCGACCGAGCTGGCTTCGCACAACCGGCCGGAGGTCCTCGAAGTGATCGGCCGGCGTTTCGCCAACATCGAGCGTCTCCAGGCGGAGGACATCGCCGCGGGGATCCTGTTCATAGTGACCCGCCCGCCCCACGTCGCGGTCAACGAGATGCTGATCAGGCCGACCGAGCAGCAGGGCTGAGGCGAGCGGGCGCTCGGAGCTCAGACCCGCTGGATCAGGGTCCCCGTCCCGAGGCCACCACCGCAGCACATCGTCACGAACCCGACCTCCTTGTCCGAACGCTCCATCTCGTGCAGGAGGGTCGTGATCAGCCGCGCGCCGGTGGAGCCGAGCGGGTGCCCGAGCGCCATCGCCCCGCCGTTGACGTTGACGCGGTCCATGTCGGGCCGGTGCACCTGCCGCCAAGCGGCCACCACGGGGGCGAACGCCTCGTTGATCTCGATCAGGTCGATGTCGTCGATCGTCATCGAGTTGCGCTCGAGGATCTTCTTCGTGGCCGGGATCGGCCCCTCGAGCATCTTCACGGGGTCACAACCGACGGTCGTCTGATCGACGATCCGCGCGCGCGGCGTCAGCCCGAGCTCCCTGGCCTTGTCGGCGCTCATCAGCAGCACCGCGGCTGCGCCGTCGGAGATCTGCGAGGCGTTGCCGGCGGTGATCACCCCGTCCTCCTTGAACACCGTCTTCAGCTGGCTGAGGGTTTCGAGGTTGGTGTCGGGGCGGATCCCCTGGTCGGTCACGTAGGTGTCGCCGTTGACCCGCATCGGGATCATCTCGCGCTCGAATCGGCCCTCTTCGGTGGCCTGGTGAGCCAGCCGGTGCGAGCGGACCGCGAGCTCGTCCAGCTCAGGGCGCGCGATCTCGTATTCCTCGGCGATCATCTCGGCGCCGAGCCCCTGGCCGACGATGTTGTGGTGCGAGAGCAGCTCGGGCGTGAACGCGTAGCCGAACTCTGCCTGCGTCTTCTGCGAGGCCGCGAACGGCAGCTTGCCCATGTGCTCGACGCCGCCGCCGATGACGACGTCGTGGACGCCGGAGGCGATCTGCGAAGCGGCGAGATTGACGGCCTGCTGGGCGGAACCGCACTGCAGGTCAATCGTGGTCGCCGAGGTCTCGATCGGGAAGTCCTGCTGGAGCCATGCGTTGCGGCCCACGTGCAGCCCCTGCGGGCCGAACTGCGCTACGCAGCCCGCGATCACGTTCTCGACCTGGGCGGGATCGATCCCGGCCCGCTCGACCACCGCGCGGTATGCCGCGCCGAGCAGCTCGTTCGGGTGGGTGTCCTTGTAATACCCCTTCTCCGGGTGCCCGCGCCCGATCGGCGTGCGGGCCGCCTCGACGATCACGACCTCGCGGCCACGTTCAGCAGGCATTTGTCTCTCCCTTGTCAAGTCTTCGAGAAAACGAGCGCCGGGGACGGCGCTCCGAAACCAACCTTCTCGTACTCTACCCCGGCGACCAGGGATCGCTTGCCCCTGGCTAGGTACCGGACAAGAGGAGACGCCTTGCAGGAAACACTTGGAATCGCGGGATCGGGCGCCATCGCGTGCGGGCTTGCGGCGACCGCGGCCAAGAAGGGTGAGGTGCTGTTGTGGGCGCGTTCGCCCGAATCGGCCGAGCGCGCGCACGCGACCATCTCACGCAACTGCGCCAAGCTCCTCGGAGGCGAGGTCAACCCGGAGAACGTCCGGATCGTGACCGACCTGGACGGCCTCGATTCGGCCACCTTCATGGTCGAGGCGGTCGTCGAGCACCACGGCATGAAGTCCGAGATTCTGGCGGAGCTCGGCGAGCTCGCGAAGCACGCGGGTGGGAACGCAGTGCTCGCCACCACGACCTCGTCGCTCTCGATCTCCGAGCTGGCGCAGGCCAGCGGGCACCCGGAGCGGTTTGTCGGCTTTCACCCCTTCAATCCGGTGCCGCGGATGCAGCTGGTCGAGCTCGCGTTCCCAGCCGAAGCCACCGCAGAGACCCGCGAGCGGGCCCGGAGCCTCGCCGACGAGATCGGCAAGACGCCGGTCGAGGTCCCCGACTCGCCGGGCTTCGTCGTCAATCGCCTGCTGTTCCCGTACCTGTTCAACGCGGTCGAGCTGATGGCCGAGAGCGGCATGACGGCCGAGGACGTCGATCGCTGCATGTCGCTCGGCGCGGGGATGCCGATGGGCCCGCTCGCGCTGCTCGACTATGTCGGCCTCGACGTCTCGCAGGCGATCGGCGAGTCGATCGGCGCCCAGATCCCACAGCCGCTGCTCGACCTCGCGGCGGATGGAAAGCTCGGCCGCAAGTCCGGCGAGGGCTTCTACGCGTACAACTAAGCCCCCCGGGGGGCGGCCTCCTGCGGGCCGCGTTCACGAACCTCCGAGGAACTATTTAGGGCTCATTCATCTGCGAAGCCCATCCTTCGTATCGCGACGTACCTCATAGCAGCACCTCCTCCCCAGAAGCACAGGAGCCGGCCCGAGATTCGGGCCGGCTCTTTTTTTGCCGCCGGCGGGTTTCGGCCGGCGTAGGGCCTTGGCGGCCCGTCTCCTCAGCTAACGAAGCCGGCCCCGGGGGGGCCGGCTTCATCTCTCCTCTCAACCACCGGGTAAAGGGTTTTGCCGTTCCTGGCGTGCCCGGCGCTTGCTTTGTGAACGGAAATGTAACGAATGACGCGAGCGCCCGCTACGTGACCAATCTCACGTAGGGTTCCGACTCGCCGCGCTTTCGGTCGAGGGACGCCGGTGCCTGATTCGGACGGCCTCGATCCGGTTCTGGCGAACCGACTCGACGCGGATCGAGTAGCCGTTCGCCGAGATCGTGTCGCCGCGCTTGGGCAGGCGCCCGAGCGCCGCGAACACGAACCCGCCGACCGAGTTGTAGGCGTCGGTGTCGACCGGCAGCTCGAGGCCGTAGTCCTCGAGGTCGGAGACCGCCACGTGTCCGCGGACGAACCAGTCACCGTTGGCCAGACGCCGGACCGCGCCTCCGGCCGGATCGGTCTCGTCGGAGATCTCCCCCACGATCTCCTCGATGATGTCCTCGATCGTGACGATCCCCGCGGTCCGGCCGTACTCGTCGATCACGATCGCCAGTTCGGTGCGCTCGCGCTGCAGGTCGGCGAGCAGGTCATCGAGCGGCTTCGTCTCAGGCACGAGCGGCGCCTCCCGGACCAGACGGTCGAAATGCGCGGCCATCCCCTCGGCCATCATCAGCTTGACCAGCTGGTTTACGTGGACGATCCCCTTAACGCGGTCCGGGTTCTCGTCCTCGGTCACGACCAGCCGCGAGTGGCCGGTCTCCACGCAGCGGCGCAGCGCCGCCTCCACGGTCTCGGTGAGGTCGACGGTGACGACCGCCGGGATCGGCGTCATCACGTTGCGGGCCTCCTGCTCGTGCAGGTGAAAGACCCCGGTGAGCATGCCGGCCTCGCCGATGTCGAGCTGGCCGCCGGTGGCGGAGTAGGCGATCAGTCGCTTGAGCTCCTCCGGCGTCCCGCCCTCGGGCTCGGCGTCGGGGTCGGTCCCGAGCATTCTCAGGATCGAGTTCGACGCCGAGTTCAGAAGGAAGATGAACGGCGCGAACAGAACGCGGAAGAACCGCAGCGGCCTGGCGATCCGCCGCGCCAGGGTCTCGGCGTGCTGGATCGTGTAGAGCTTCGGGACGATCTCGCCGATCACGCTCTGGGCGCTGATTATCAGGAGGTACGAGATCACGACCGAGATCGCGACCGCGAGCGCGTCGGCCTTGGCTCCGCCGAACGCTTTTTCTAGGACGTGGGCGATGGCGGGCTCGCCGAGCGCGCCGATCGCGATCGAGGCCATCGTGATCCCGACCTGACAGGCCGCGATGTAGTCGCCGATCTCGTCGATCTCCCGTAGCGCCAGGCGGGCGCCGCGCGCGCCCTCGTCGGCGAGCGTTTCCAGCCGGGCGCGGCCCGACCGGACGAGCGCGTACTCCGCGATCACGAAGAACGCGTTGACGAGTACGAGCACTACCGCGAGGATGATGAACAGTGCGTTCACCGCAGAAGGAGCGCGCGGCTATACGGACCCCGGGGCATTGCCTCCTGGTCCGCAGAGTCCGCTTGTGCGCCTGTGCCCTCGCTCCTGGCGCTGCTACTTCGGGGTGGGTCGTCGTTCATTCAGCGACCGGGCGAACGGTAGCAGCCGTTCAAGCGGAGACACTGGGGCAATTCGGTGCCGGGGCCCGTGAATGCGGCCACTCAGCCGAGCCGATCGATGCGAGATGCCATCTCGAAGTCGGCGTCCGTCAGGCCGCCCGCAGCGTGGTTGGTCAGAGATAGCCGGACCTTGTTCCATCCGTGCACGAGGATGTCCGGGTGGTGGTTGGCCTCCTCGGCGGCCTCCGCGACGCGGTTGACGAACCCCATCGCCTCGGCGAAGTCGGCGAACCGCCACTCCCGCACGATCTCGTCGCCCTCACGGTGCCACTCGCTGTCCTCTAGCCTCGAAGCGATGTCCTCCTCGCCCAGCAGCTGTGCCATATCGTCTCCAATCGTCTTGGCTGAGTTTTCAGTTTCCCGCCTCGCGCTCACGCGCAAACACCGTTGATGCGAATCGTCAGTCTCGTCCCATCGGCCACCGAGATGTTGTTCGCGCTCGGGCTCGGCGGCGAGGTGATCGCGGTGACGCACGAGTGCGACTATCCGGAGGCCGCCCGTGAGCTTCCCCGGGTCACCCGCGACGTTCTGCCCGCGGGTCTCAGCTCCGCCCAGATCGACGCGGCCGTCAAGGAGCGCACGCTTGCCGGTGAGTCGATCTACGAGCTGGACGTCGACGCCCTCCATGACCTCCGCCCCGACCTGATCGTCACGCAGGCGCTCTGCAGCGTATGCGCCGTGTCCTATGACGACGTCCGCCAGATCGCCGAGGAGATCGAGACGCACCCGCAGGTGATCTCGCTCGACCCGCACACGCTCGGCGAGGTCCTCGGCGACGCACGAACGCTCGCGCAGGCGACCGATCGCAAGGACGCGGCGGTCGAGCTGGTCCGCGCCGCCTCGGAACGGATCGACCGCATCCGGCTGGCGGTGCGCGGCGCCAAGCGCAGGCCGCGCGTCGCGGCGCTCGAGTGGCTTGACCCTCCGTTCGCGGCCGGTCACTGGACGCCGCAGCTGATCGAGTACGCCGGCGGTGAGGACGTCCTCGGCTTCCCCGGGGAGCATTCCGAGGAGCGCAGCTGGGAGGAGGTCCGGCTCGCCGAGCCCGACGTCGTGATCGTGATGCCGTGCGGGTTTGACGCCGAGCTCGCCTACCGCGAGGCCGAGATGCACCGCGATCAGCTCGCTGCGATCGGCGCCGGTGAGGTGGTCGCGGTCGACGCAGCGGCGTACTTTTCGAGGCCCGGTCCGCGAATCGTGGACGGGCTCGAGCTGCTCGCCCACGTCATCCATCCCGAGCTCGTCGAGCGCGCGCCGGGCGAGGCGCTGGCGGTAGACGTCTAGGTGCACAGCGGGCCGGCGGGCGTCCTGCTCGTCCATTCCTCGAGCGGGCGCTACGGCGCCGATCGCCAGCTTCATCTGATCGCGACCGGGCTTGACCGTGAGCGGTACGAGCCTGTTGTGGTGCTGCCATCGGAAGGTCCGCTGGCCGATGACCTACGCGGGGCTGGCGTCGAGGTGCTCGTCGCGCCGCTCGCCGTGCTGCGGCGTGATCAGGCGAGCGCTCGCGGTGCCGCCGGGATCGCCGTCCAGGCGGCCCGTGACGCGGCCACCCTGGCACGCCTGATCCGTCGCCGCAAGCTGGTGCTCGTGCACTCCAACACTTCGGTCGTGCTCGGGGGCGCCGCCACGGCGGCGTTCGCCCGCGTTCCGCACGTCTGGCACGTGCGCGAGATCTACGACCGCTTCGGCCGCCTGTGGCCGCCGTACCGGACGCTGCTTCAGACCGCGTCCGCGCTCCCCTGCGTCTCGCACGCCACCGCCGCGCAGTTTGGGCGATCGGACCGCGTCCAGACGATCGCTGATGGGCTCGCGAGCGACCCCGTGCGGGCTCCGCACGCGGACGCCCGACGAGCCTTGGGCCTGCGCGACGACGACGCCGTGCTCGCGGTGCTCGGACGAGTCTCGGACTGGAAGGGCCAGGACGTGCTCGTCCGGGCGCTCGCCGAGCCGCCGCTGCGCGAGCGCGAGGCGATCGCCCTGGTCGCAGGGGAAGCCTGGCCAGGAGCCGAGCACCGGGCGGGCGCGGTGCTCGAACTGGCGCGGGCGCTCGGGGTCTCGGAGCGCGTGCGGATGCTCGGCTTTCGCGACGACCTCGACACGGTGCTCGGCGCGGCCGATCTGATCGCCGTCCCTTCCACCTCGCCCGACCCGCTGCCGGGCGCCGCGATCGAGGCGGCGGCGGCGGGCTGTGCCGTGATCGCCAGTGCGCACGGTGGGCTGCCGGAGATCATCCGCGACCGGGAGACGGGCAGGCTCGTGCCGCCGGGCGACCCGGCCGCGCTGGCCGCGGCGGCGGCGGAGCTGCTCGACGATCCCTTCGAGCGGACCCGGCTGGGCGAGGCCGCGGCGCTCGACGTCCGCAGGCGCTACGCGGCGTCGCTACTGCTCGACTCGATCCAGGCGCTCTACGACTCGGTGCTCGCGGGCCGCTAGAGCGTGAAGCCGTTGGGCGTCAGCCCCTGGCTGCCCGCGACCGCGATCGCCAGCGCGACGCTCGCCACGCCGACGAACGCACAGCCCGCGAGCGTCAGCGCGGGCATCCGCCGGCGCTCGCTCCACTGCACGACGATCTCGCCGCAGATCAAGCCGGCCACCAGCCCGCCGAGGTGCCCGCCGATCGAGATCCCGGAGAACGTGACCGAGAACAGCAGGTTCAGCACCAGCACGAACCCGAGTCCGCTCTGCCAGATCGGGATCCCGCGGTGGTAGGCGACGACGATCAGCGCGCCGAAGATCCCGAAGATCGCGCCCGAGGCACCGACCGTCGGGACGCCTGGCTGGAACAGCAGCGCCCCGAACGAGCCCGCCAGCAGCGAGGCGAAGTAGATCGCCGCGAAGTTGAGTCGCCCGACCGCCGGCTCGAGCACCATCCCAACCCAGTACAGCGACAGCATGTTCACGAGGATGTGAAACAGCCCGTCGTGCAGGAATCCGGCGGTCACGATCCGCCAGTACTCGTGGCTCTGGGAGATCAAGGGTCCGAACAGGACGCCGTGGAGCCAGATCGTCCCGCCGCCTCCGCCCCCGAGCGGCGCCCCCGCGGCGGTCTCGGCCAGGAACACGATCACGTTGATCGCGATCAGCGCCTGGGTGACGACCGGGGCGCTCCGTGTGGAGCGCATGGTCCTGACCTTCGTGCGGTCGCGCGAGCACTCGGGGCAGCGCATCCCGACCGACGTCGGGGTCATGCAATCAGGGCAGATCGGCCGACCGCAGGACGAGCACGAAACGCCCGTCTCGCGTGACGGGTGGCGGTAGCAGACGGGCATCTCGAAGCTGACGCTAGCAGCGGGCGAGGTTGCTCCCCGGCCCGTGGTCGCTAGCGATCGGGCAGGATCCGCCTTGCCTCGTCGGCCACGTCGCGGAGCGTACGACCGGCGAGCTCGAGCACGTTCCCGGACTGTTGCCGGCGCGTGCGGTGACGCGCCCGCACGCGGAGCGCGACGAGCGCGGTCCCGGCGCTCACCCCGACGACAGCGGCGGCTGCCGGTCGCACCCAGTTGCGCGGGTCGCGCATCGCCGAGAGCTCCCACGAGTCGAGCTCGTCCTGCGCCATCTCGGTGAGGGTGACGAGCGTCAGCTCGAGCCGCTGGACCAGGTCGGCGGGCGGCTCGATCGGACTGAGCGCCTCGCGCAGCAACGACTCGAACTCGGCGGCGCTCGCGCTCATCGCTTCTCCACGGCGGTGCCGGCGTTCTCGGACACGAGCCCTTCGAGCTGACGAATCGCGCGGTGCAGGAGCACCTTGGTGGCGCCGTCGGTGCGGCCCATCGCGCGCGCGATCTCACGGTTGTCCATGCCGAGCGCAAACCGCATGATCAGGGCCTCTCGGCGGTCGTCTGGAAGCTGCTGCACGCCAGCGATGATCGCCGCCAGCTCCTCGCGCCCCTCGACCAGCGACTCGGTGGTGTGCGGTGCGGAGACCATGCCGGCGTCCTCGATCGCCGACTCCGGACGGCGGGAGCGGTCGCGGTAGAAGTTGGCCGCGAGGTTGTGGGCGATCCGGATGAGCCACGGGCGCAGCGGCCGCCCGTTCGACTCACGCAGCGCCCGCTCGAAGTGACGGTAGGCCTGCAGAAACGTCTGCTCGGTGAGGTCCTCGGCGTCGTGATGGTTGCCGACTCGGTAGTAGCTGTAGGAGTAGACGTCGCGGAGATGGGCGCGGTACAGGTCCGCGAACCGCGCGTCGAGCTCAGCCTTTCCTTGGGGTAAACGCTCGACCACAACATCAGCCTACCTCCGCTACGCGGCGCGGACAGTGCCTTTGGGCCTCTGCCATGCCGGATCGGTGATCGTCGCCGTCCACCGCTCGGGCTCGATCCGCCCTTCCACGAGCGCCGCCAGGCTGTCGAGCGCCGGGGTCGGCACGTGCTCGCTGCGCGCGACGCTCGCCAGCAGCGGAACCGCGTCGACCGCCTCGGCCGTGTGCCCGAGCGCCTGCGCGATCTCCTCGCCGGGGACCCCCTGAGCGAGCAGTTCGCCGGCGCGCCGATTGCGTGAACCCTCCGCCCCGACCGTCGCGATCAGGTCGCCGACGCCGGCCACGCCCGCGAACGTCTCCGGGCGCCCACCGCGGCGCCGCGCCAACGCGTCGACCTCGGCGAACACCTTGCCGGCTGCGGCGCCCGCCACGTTCGGGCCCGCGATCGACGCCGCCGCCGCGGCCAGCGCGGCCGCATTCTTGGCGCAGCCGGCGAGCTCGACGCCGGTGACGTCTTGCGTGCTCGCCACGTCGAGGCCGGCGGCGCGGAGCACGTCGCCGAACTGGCGCGCGAAGCCGGGGTCCGGTGTGGCGAGCACCAGCGAGGCGCCGTTCTCGAGCAGCTCGGCGGCGTGCGAGGGGCCGCCGAGCGCCGCCACGGCGCGAGCGCCGCACCGCTCTGAGACGAACGCCGACGGAAGCGTGCCGAGCGGCGGGACAAGGCCCTTCGAGACGACGAGCACGCCGGCGCGGCGGGGGATCCGCTCGCCGTGGGCGGCCATCACGCTCGGCAGCGCCCGGGCCGGGACCGCCAGGCAGATCAGGTCGTGGCCGGCTAGCTCGAGCTCGGAGGCGCGGACGACCTTGACCGACTCGGGGAGCTCGACGCCTGGCAGATACGGCTCGTTGGCACGCGCCTCGACGAGCGCCGCCACCTGCTCACGGGTTCGGCACCCGAGCTCGACCTCCAAGCCGGCGCGCGCGAGCGCGACCGCCAGCCCGGTGCCCCAGGTGCCGGCGCCGATGATCGCGGCGCGGCGGACCGGGGGAAGACCGCCGAGCCATTCCCACTGAAGCATCACGCACGGCCAGATCCGCTCGGTGACCGCGCGGGCGAGCGCCGGCGAGGCGTGCTCGACCGTCGGGAAGCTCAGGGGACGGCCGGCCCGGATCTTGACCTTGCGAGGACGGATCCGCCAACCGCGCCGGACGTCCTCGGTGCCCAGCACCGCGACCGGCACCACCGGGGCACCCGTCTCCAGTGCCAGCCGTCCGACGCCCCGCTTTGGCTTCCCGAGCGAGCCCGGCCGGATGCGTGTGCCCTCCGGGAAGATCAGCACTATGTCCCCGCGCGCGAGGATCGCCTTGGCCGTGTCGATCGAGTCCTCGTCGCCGGCGCCACGCCTCACGGGGAAGGCCCCGAGCGCGCTCAGCAGCCACGCCTGGAAGCGGTTGCGAAACAGCTCCTGCTTGGCGACGTAGTACAGCGGTCGGCGCGCCATCGTCCCGATCACGAACGGATCGAGGAAGCTGCGGTGGTTGGAGGCGATGATCACGGGGCCGTGCGCGGGGATGTGCTCACGGCCTTGGCGCGCCATCCGGAAGTAGATGTGGAAGAACGGCTGAAGCACGGCGCGAACGATCAGATAGACGACGAGGTTGACCCCCTTCTCCCGCGCGCGCCTATGTAGGAGCTCGTGATCCATCGCACATTGGCGTACCCGGCTGGGGCGCGCCCGTTACAGTTGCTCTACTTGGCCACCGCCGTCGACCGCACCCGCACGCTGAGAGGAGCCGTTTGCGGCGCCTGCGCAGCCGCCGTGTGGGCGCTCGAGCAGCCGCTGGACAAGCTGCTGTTCGAGTCCGGCTACGACGACGTCGAGGTGCTCGGCAAGGCGGCCACAAGCGGGGACGGCTGGTATCCCGCGGGGGTGGCGCTGCACCTCACGAACGGTGCGCTGTTCGGGGCTGTTTACGCCAACGTCGCGCCGGTGCTTCCGCTGCCGCCCGCGCTCCGCGGCCCGGCGGCGGCGCTCACCGAGCATGTCGTGCTGTGGCCTTTGACCTCCGTCTCGGACCGCTACCACCCCGCGCGCAAGAACCTGCCGCGGTTGGCCGGCAACCGCAGGGCGTTCGCCCAGGCGACCGTCCGCCACCTGATCTTCGGGATCGTGCTCGGCGAGCTCGAGCGCCGCCTGAACGCCGCTCCCGAGCCGGCCCCGCTCCTCTCCGAAAGCGACCTCTCGAGCAACGGCCACGGCTCGCTCGAGCACGCGATCTCAGCCGAGTCGGCGTAGCGCCGTCTAGCTGTCCGTGGTTCTCGGGTCCGCCCGCCAGGGCCCCGCACGAGGATGGCCGCGAAACGTGAAAATGCGGGACGTTCCGCGGCCATCACCGCCTGTTCCGGGGGCCATGAGACACTGAGCGCGGCGCCCGCCTAGCTCAACTGGCAGAGCACTTGATTTGTAATCAAGAGGTTTGGGGTTCAAGTCCCCAGGCGGGCTCTCCCTTGCGGGCGCTTCGGTCCGAGCGCTCACCGAGGATCAGCCTCCAGTCGGTCAGACGAGGCGCGCGCCGGTGAAGCGAGCCAGGTCCTCGATCAGTTCAGCTTGGAA
>DATKFF010000112.1:0-5909 GCA_035511595.1 Solirubrobacteraceae bacterium
CGAGTCACCGGTCTGCGCGGTCCAGGCCGCGTTGATCGCGGAGATGATCGGCCCGTCCGGGATCCGCTTCAGCAGCAGCGGGTCCTGGGGCGACTGGCCGTGCTTGGCGGTGATGATGATCGCCGTGGACGATGCGAGACCGTCACGCTCGATCGCGTCGACCATCTGCTGGAGTTGGGCGTTGACGTAGTCGAACGCGCTGGCGAGCAGCGGGCGCGGCGTCGTCGTTCCCGGGGAGTAGCCGGCGAGCTCAGTCGGTCCCTCGGTGTAGCTGCCGTCTGGGTTCTTGGTGAGGGTGCTGGGCGAGTCGACCTTCTCGGCGACCGACACGGTCTGGAAGTTCATCCCGAGGATCGCCGGCACGCCGAGCTTCTGGGTACCGCTGTGGTCGTAGCCGTCGAGCTCGTTGATGACCGCCTGGACCTTGTAACCGTCGTACTGCTTGGTGGCGGCGTCGTCGTGTGCCCAATCCGTGTCAGTCGGGTAGGGCACGCCGTTTGGCTCCACCGCCTGCGAGTCGATCTCGGGACCGAAGAAGTCGTCGATGCTCATGCCACCCGAACCGTGGCCGTTGAACGACGTGTAGATCGCGTGCTTGTCAGACCAAGCGGTCCGCATGCCGGCGTTGCGGATCACCTGGAAGATCGTGTTCACCTTCAGGTAGTCCCAGGGCATGATCGGCTGGCAGCTCTTCGGGTCCACCGGGAAGCTGCCCGGGTTCAGGCCCGACTGCGGATGCGGGGTCAGGTTCATGATCGCGCCCGGGTTCGCGTCGTCGCCGTTCGGGTAGATCGAGCCCCCCTCGTCGAAGGACGGGAACGTGTTGCCGCTGCCGTTGTTGAGCAGGTCAGGCACAGCGTTGAGCGTGTCGTCCGGCGAGTCGTAGATGGCGTCTCCACCGGTCGCCGGCTGGCCCGGCGTGCAGTTGGCGCCCGCCTCGTCGACGGCGTGGCTGTACTCGACGTCGTAGTAGACGCCGGTTGCGCGCGGGTCGCCGCCGGTCATCAGCGCGGTGCCGCCGGGATCGGAGTCCGACGGGTCCGACGTGTGGTTGTTGGTGAACTCGGCGCCACCGGAGGCGAGCTTGGCGAGTTCCGAGTTCGGATGGTTTGCGATGTACCAGTCGAGGTCGGACTGATGCATACCGTCGACCGAGATCAGCAACACGTGCCTGATCTGGCCTTTGTGATGGGCGGATGCGCTCGGCGCCGACATCGCGACGGTCCCCCCGATCGCAACAGCGGCGATGGCCGCGGATGCGACCTTCGGGCGTACGTACATGGATGCGCCTCCTTAGCGGGATTGGAAGGACACGACCCTATGGCGGCCCAACGACGCTCCTGTAACCGAGCTGTGGCTCGCATGTGACCCCGCTGTGAACTGTCAGGAAGCTAGCCGGGCCGGGCCCGCGCAGCCGATGCTCATCGCCCGGCGCCCTCGCCGTGCGGCGCCCCCGGGCCGGGCGGGAGCTCGATCTCCCCGCGCCCGGCCTGTTTGCCGCACCGGTCGCAGCGGAGGTCTGGGCCGATGTTGCCTCCGCAGCCGGCGTGGAGGGTGAGTCGGGGCGGGCCGCCCGGGGTCGGGTAGTGGCGGTCGCCCCATTTCATGAGCACGATCAGGGCGGGCGCGAGCTCGCGCCCCTTGTCGGTGAGGACGTACTTCGGCCGGCCGGGTCGGTCCGGGTCCGGAACGCGTTCGAGCAGCTCCTCGTCGGTCAGCCGCTTGAGCCGGTTGGCGAGGACGTTGGAGGCAATCCCGAGGCTCGCCTGGAACTCCTCGAAGCGCGTTAGGCCGACGACGGCGTCGCGCAGGATCAGCAGCGTCCAGCGCTCCCCGATGACCTCGAGCGATCGGGCGATCGAGCAGACCTGGTCCGGATAGTCGCGTTGGAGCACGTCCCAATCGTAGCTGACTTGCTTGACAAAAGCCAGCGTCGACATTAGGGTGCCTTGCGTGACGCAAGTTAGCCCCAACCCGCAGGAGGAGTTATGCGACGCAACAAGCCTCTGATCTTGGTGTCGCTGCTGTTGGCGGCGTTTTTGATCAATCTGGACACGACGATCGTCAACGTTGCTCTGCCGTCGCTCGTGCGCCAGCTGCACGCGTCGGACTCGCAGCTGCAGTGGGTTGTCGACGCTTTCAACCTGCTGTTCGCCGCTTCGGTGCTGACGGCCGGGAGCCTCTCTGACCGCTTTGGGCGCAAGGGGATGCTGCTCGCCGGCCTGTCGGTGTTCGGCCTGGCGAGCCTGGCCGGTGGGTTGATGAACAGCCCCGGCGCGCTGATCGCCGCGCGCTCGGTGATGGGCGTCGGCGCGGCGATGGTGTTCCCCTCGACGCTGTCGCTGATCACGAACGTGTTCACCGAGCGGGGCGAGCGCGCCCGGGCGATCGGCTTGTGGGGCGCGATCACGGGCGTGGCGATCGCACTGGGGCCGATCGTCGGCGGCTGGCTGCTCGAGCTCTCCGACTGGCGCAGCATCTTCTTCGCGATGGTGCCGATCGCCGCCGGCGCCGGTGTCCTGGCCGCCCGCTACGTTCCGACCTCGCGTGAGCCGCACGCCCCGCGGACCGACCGGGCCGGGTTCGCGCTGTCGACCGCGACGATCGGGCTGCTCGTCTACACGATCATCGAGGCCCCGAACCACGGCTGGGGCAGCGCCCGGACGCTTGGCAGCTTCGCGCTGACCGCAGTGCTGGCGGCGGCGTTCGTGGCCTGGGAAAGGCACACAGACCAGCCGATGCTGGACGTGAGCCTGTTCCGCAACCCGCGGTTCAGCGCCGCGAGCGCCTCGGTCGCGATCTCGTTCTTCGCGCTGTCCGGGTTCATCTTCCTGGTCACCCAGATGTTCCAGTTCCTCAAGGGCTACGGCCCGCTATCGACCGGCGTGCGCCTACTGCCAGTCGCCTCATTCGTCGCCATCTCCTCGATCCTCGGCACGAAGCTGGCCGTCCGGTTCGGCACGAAGCTGATCGTCGCCTCCGGGCTGTTCTTGATGACCGCGTTCTATCTCTGGGTTTCGACTTCATCAGTCACGACCGGCTACGGGACGATCGCCGCCCAGATGGTCGTGCTCGGGACAGGGATGGGCCTCACCAGCGCGCCCGCGACCGAGGCGATCATGGGCGTCGTCCCGAGAGCGAAAGCCGGCGTCGGGTCGGCCGTCAACGACGCCACGCGCCTCCTCGGCGGCACCCTCGGCGTCGCCGTGATCGGCAGCGTTTACGCGTCGCTGTACGCCGGCCGGCTCACCGACGCGCTCCCCGGAGGCTTGCCTACCAGTGTCGCGCGGACCGCGCACGCATCCGTCGGTGGCGCGCTCGCAGTCGCAGGCAAGCTGACCCATGCCGGCCATCCGCTGCTCGCGTCAGCCGTCCACAACGCCGCTAACTCGGCCTTCTTCCAGGGCTTCCACGCGGCCAACTACGTCGCCGCGGGCATCGCCGCGGCAGGCGCCGTTATGGCGCTGGCGCTGCTGCCCGCCCAACCGACGACCAGCCGCGACGACACACCAGAGGTGCCGGCACTAGGCCCGGCCCGCCACAGCCGCTTCGCACAGCTGACCCACCCCCAAGCCACAGGAGACACAACACCGTGAGCCCGCTGGTGCAGACGGTCATCGCGGCTCGCAGCTCAGCAGATCGAACCGTTGAACAAAGCCAATCGCCTCAAGGAGACGAAACACCATGACGACCACAGTTACCCCCGACAGCAGGCAAGTCCCCGCGGAAAGCCAAGAGTGGCCAACACCTGACCTCGATCCGACTGATACGACGCACGAAGAGCTCGACGCTCATTCGTTCGACCCCACCCAAGGCCGCAAGCTCGGCTCCGAGCCCTACGACGACCCCATGCAAGGGCGCAAGCTCGGCTCCAAGCCCTACGACGACTCCACGCAAGGCCGCAAGCTCGGCTCCGAGCCCTACGACGACCTCATGCAAGGCCGCAAGCTTGGCTCCGAGCCCTACGACGACCTCATGCAAGGCCGCAAGCTCGGCTCCGACCCCCACGACGACCCCACCCGAGCTCGGTGACCCTCGAACAAACGACCTAGAGGAGACAGAAACATGAGCACGCAATCCACCGATCGCTCCCCGGAGCGCCAGGCGAGCCGGTTTGAGCTGACGAGCCGCAGCCAGTCAGGCGCCGGCAACATCGAGACGGCGCTTGCGCGCAACCGCGCGTTCGCGGCCGCCGGCGGCCACGAGAACGCCGTCGTCTTTCCCAAGCTGCGGCTGTTCGTGATCACCTGCCTCGACCCGCGCGTCGACCCCGCGCATTTCCTCGGCCTCGAGCTCAGCGACGCGATGATCGTGCGCAACGTCGGCGGCCGAGTCACTCCGGAGGTGATCAACGACGTCGCCTTCATCGGCCAGCTCACCGAGAACCTCCTCCCAGACGGGCCGCTGTTCGAGGTCGCCGTGATCCACCACACCCAATGCGGAACCGGCGCGTTCGCCGACGACACCTTCCGCCGCCGCTACGCGCAGCGGATCGGCGCCGAGGAGTCGGCCCTACGCGAGCACGCCGTCCTCGATCCCGCGGCGACCGTCACGCGAGACGTCGAGCGCCTGCGCTGTGCACCCGCCATCTCCCCGCGCGTCACCGTGTCCGGGCACGTCTATGACGTCGTCACGGGCCTGGTGGAGACGATCACCCCGGCTCACAGCTCAGCGGCTTGAACCGCTCACCTTCCGACAACGTCAGCGAACCTCTGCAGGTAGAGCGGCCAGCCATCCGCGCCGTCGACGGCGTCGCGAACAGCCTCCCAGCCGTCGCCGTGTCGATCTAGGGAGCGGTGCTCCAGCTCCACGCGAGTGCGGTCCGGCGCCTCGGCAATGAATCGCACCTCGACCTCGCTCGTGTTCTCGAGGTCGGTCTCGATCCGCCACTGCGGGTTGATGTCCCAGCTGATCACAAAGCGGCGCGGGGGCTCGTACGCCAGCACCCGCGCCCAGCGGCACACGCTGCCGTCGACGCCGCGGTCATACACATCACCGCCAACGCGCGGCTCGAAGACCGTCTCCGCGATCTCGACGCCAAGCAAGTTGTGCTCGGGCGGCTTGAAGGAGCCCAAACCATCGGTGAAGACCGAGAACGCACGCTCGATCGGCACCTCGACGACGATCTCGTGACGGATCGACGTCGCTGTTGCTGGGGTGCTCATGAGACCTCCTCTTCAGGTTGTTCGACGACGGCCTTATAGGCCGCCAAGGCGCTACTCCAGAAACGGTCCAGGTCAGCGCGAAGCTCGGCGAGACCGTCGGCGCTGATTCGGTAGATGCGGCGGTTGCCGGCAGGGTGGTCGACGACCAGCCCGGCATCCTTGAGGACCTTGAGGTGCTGCGAAACGGCGGGGCGGCTCACCGGCAGCCCGTTGGCGAGCTCGCCAACCGAGCTCGGCCGGTCGACGAGGCGCTCGAAGATCGCCCGTCTCGTGCGGTCGCCGAGCGCGGACCAGCCGTTGGCTTGGTAAGTTTGCACGAACGGTTAGTCTATACTAACGGGTGACCTCGCCGGGGGAATGCATCTCACGCCTCCCAGGCGAGCGATGAATTCGCCGCGGCCGGCGGGTCTAAGAGATAACGGCGGACCAAAGACGCCCGCCACACAACCACATAGGAGGGACGGCTATGCCCGGACAGATCGTGCACTTCGAGATCCCCGCGGATGACACCACTAACGGGCAAGCGTTCTGGGGCTCGCTATTCGGGTGGCAGTTCGAGGCGTCTCCCGGCCCGTTCGAATACCTGATGACACGGATCAGCGAACAGACCGGCGGTGCGATCACCAACATGGAACCCGGCAAGCACGGGATCCGGGTCTACTTCGACGTCGACGACATCAACGACGGCGCCGCTCGCGTGAAACAACTAGGGGGCGAGGCGAACGAACCGGGGCCTGTTCCGGG
>DATKFF010000113.1:0-2607 GCA_035511595.1 Solirubrobacteraceae bacterium
GCGCGCTGAGCGCGTTTCAGACCTCGGGGACCTACGGCGTGCTACTCGACTCGAGCGGCAAAGTTATCGGTGGCCCCCACTCATTCACCTCCTCGGACCAAACCGCTCCGTCCCCTCCGGCGCTACCTGCGAAGCTGGCGATCTCGCCGTTCAGATCGACGCGTCTACGCCTGTTCACGGTCAACTCGAGGTCCGGCTCGGGGCTTCAGTACCGGGCCGCGGCGCTCGCGGTCTCAGGCGGTCGCGTCCTCGTGATCGCGGTACCGCTGAGGGACGCCGAGCAGACCCTCTCCCGGCTGATACTGGTCGAAGCGCTGGTCGGCGCCGGCGTGATCCTCGCCGTGACGGCGCTGGGATGGGTCGTGATCGGGTTCGGGTTGCTGCCGCTCAAGCGGATGGGACGGGTCGCAAGCGAGATCGCGAACGGAGACCTCACCCGACGCGTCAGCCCCGACGACCAGCGGACCGAGGTCGGGCGACTCGGGTCATCGCTCAACCAGATGCTCGTGCAGATCGAGCGGGCTTTCGAAGACCGAGGTGAGAGCGAGGATCGCCTGCGGCGCTTCCTGTCCGACGCCTCCCATGAACTGCGCACTCCGCTGGCGTCGATCCGCGGTTATGCCGAGCTGTTCCGCCTCGGCGCCTCCGACGACCCGGCTGAGCTTGAGCTGGCGATGGCCCGGATCGAAGCCGAGGCGACCAGGATGGGCGTGCTTGTCGAAAACCTGCTGTTGCTGGCGCGTCTCGATGAGCTTCCGGAGGTGCGGCGCGTCCCTGTAGATCTGGGCGAGCTCGTCGAGCACGCCGCCCAGGACACTCGCGCGGTAGCGCCTGATCGTGAGGTACGGGTGACCGAGGACGCGAGTGTCCGCGTGCTGGGGGATCCTGAGCAGCTCCGCCAGGTGCTTGCCAACCTCACGCGAAACGCCGTGATCCATACCCCCGCAGGGACCGCGATCGAGATCGGCCTCCGGCGCGACGGCGAGCGAGCGGTGCTCGAGGTGCGCGACCACGGTCCTGGCCTGCCGGCCGATGCCGGAGACCGGGTGTTCGAGCGCTTCTGGCGAACGGAGGGCGGGCGCAGCCGTGGACGCGGAGGCTCGGGTCTTGGGCTCGCGATCGTCAAGGCGATCGTGCAAGCGCATCGTGGCGATGTTCACGCCGGCAGCGCACCTGACGGTGGCGCGGTCTTCCGCGTGACGCTCCCGATCGCGGAACCGGCCCGGGGCGCTGGAGCCCCCGAGGAGCCCGCGGCCCGGGCTTAATCCTCAGCGACCGGTCGGCCGTTCGCCGAGGCTTCGAATCCTGGGGCCGCGGTGCAACCTCGGGTTTCCAGGAGTCGCGGGCAGGCTGACACTGAAACCTCCGGCTGGGCTGAGCCCAACCTGAGAATCGCGTAAGAGCCGGGACGGCGACCGCCCGGTCGCGGGACGCTCAGCAAAGTCCCAGCGTCTCCGGGGGTGCCGCTCAGGCGAGCAGACGAAATTGCTCGCATGATCAACCGAAAGAGCCGCCCTTGGTACCTGTCCGCGCTCGCCGTGATCGCGGTGGCGCTCGCGATCCTGGCCGTAGCGGAGATCGGGCCGCCAGCCAGCTCGGCGCGGACCGCGACGCAGATCGTCACCGCCGAGAACGGCGTCGTCCAATCGACGGTCACCGGCACCGGCAACATCGCGGCGGGCGAGGACCTCGACCTGAACTTCCAGACGAGCGGCACGCTGGCGACCGTCAACGTCACGCAGGGGCAGCATGTCAACAAGGGTCAGCTGATCGCGACGCTCGACTCCACCTCCGCGCAGCTCACGCTCGACCAAGCCGAGCAGAACCTCACCGCAGCCGAGGACCAGCTGAGCACCGCGGACTCGAGCGCCGGCTCCTCGAGCGGCTCGACCACGACCACCGCCAGCCTCAACACGAGCTCGGCCTCTGGCACGACCGAGTTCGTGTCCGACACGACCAACGTCCCATCGAGCACCAGCCCGACGCCGACCACTCAAACCACGTCCACGACGACCAAACCGGCCACGACCACCCCCGCACCCACCACGACCAAGCCGACCGCCGCCGCGACGACGACGAGCAGCGCGTCCAGCCCATCAACCGCAGCGCCGTCGGGCGGCGGTGGCGCAGCGGGATCGGGAGGTGGTGGCGGCGGCTCCACCGGCGCCACCAGCACGACGTCCCCCGCCGGCTCGGTCGCCTCCGCGCAGGCGGCGGTCTATAGCGCCGAGGCGAGCGTCAACAGCGCTAAGACCGCGCTCGCGAACACGAAGCTCTACGCGCCGACCAGCGGCACCATCGTGTCGCTCGCGAATCTCTCTCCGGGCGACTCCATCTCGGGTGGCCCGACCGCGAACGCCTCGACGTCGAGCGCCTCGACCTCGGGCACCGGCACGTCGTCGTCCTCCTCGACGGGCGGAACGGGCAGCACGGCGGCAGGCAGCCTCGGCGGTTCGAGCTCGAGCTCGTCCTCCTCCGGCAGCTCCAGCTCGCCGTTCGCCGAGCTCGTCAACACGAGCTCGATGAACATGACCGTCGCGCTGAGCGAGTCCGACATCAGCAAGGTCAACGTCGGGCAGCCGGCCACGGCAACCCTCGACGCGCTCA
>DATKFF010000114.1:0-9952 GCA_035511595.1 Solirubrobacteraceae bacterium
GAGGGTGCTCGGAACAATCGACACGACGCCCGACGGTAAGACGCCGCAGGACCCGATACAGGCCGCGATCTACCCGCTGCTGGTCCAGTCGAAGGGAGTCAACTACGTGCAGGGGCTGGCACTGTCGCCCAACGGGCGCACGCTGTATGTATCCCGTGGCTACCTCGGTGACGTCGCCGCGTTCGACGTCGCGTCACACCGGCTGCTGTGGCGCCTCGAGGTGAGCGGCGTGCGCGCCGATCACGTCGCCCTGTCGCCCGACGGCCGGCGCCTGTTCGTCTCGGCGCTGACGGCGAACGAGGTGCAGGTGATCGACACAACCACTCACTCCTTCATCGGCAGCTTCCCGACAGGCGACTGGGCCCACGTGCTGGAGTACACGCCGGACGGCAAGTTCATCGTCAACGGCAGCCTCGGCAACCAGCTGCTGCCGAGCGGCGCGCCGACCAACGACTGGTTGACGTTCGCGGATCCCAAGACGTTGCAGGTGAAGCGGGTGCTCAAGTTCAGCGCCGGGGTCCGGCCGTTCATCTTCAGCCCGGACGGCTCACTCGCGTATGCGCAGTTCTCGTTCTTCAACGGCTTCAAGGTGATCAACACCGTCACGGGACAGGTCGTCCGAACCGTGAACCTTCCGGTCGAGGGGCCGGCGGTTGGCGAGCCACCCTCGCAATACCCCAACCAGGCCGCCCATCACGGCCTTGCGCTGTCCGGCGATCAGCGCACGATCTGCGACGCCGCCACAGTGTCCAACTACGTCGCACTCGTCGACCGCAAATCGCTTCGCACCCGCGCGATCATCTCCGTCGGCGACCAGCCGGCCGACGCCGAGACGAGCAGCGACGGGACGCTCTGCCTGGTCACCAATCGCGGCACCGGGTCGGGTGGAGACACTCTGTCGGTCATCTCCTACCGCCTGCGCCGGGAGGTCGCAAGGCTGCCAATGGGTCAGGGTCCGCAGGAGCTGATCGTCGGCAACATCCCCGACGCGGTGCTCCGCCAGGCCGGCTTCACGCTGCCGCGCTCTCCTAAGCGAACGCGGCACAAACCGGCGCGCCGCCACGGGGCCGTGCGCCACTCGACGTCGACCAGCCGGCAGGGCGACGACTCACCGTAGAGCGGGTGCGCCACTCACGAGGAAGGTCCAGCCCATCAGCTCCCTCGAGGCCCTTCCCTGCCTGCCGGACGTGAAGCGGCTCGCCGCCGCCATGTCGGCAGGCTGCCCGGCTACCGACGGGGCGCTCAGCGTAAACCAGACCGTCTTGCCGCTGCCTGGATCCTCCTCGACGCCCCACTCGTCGGACAGCATCTCGACGATCTGCAGGCCGCGCCCGGTCGGCTCGTCGGGGCCGGGAAAACGCATCGTCGGCCTCCCGCCGCCGCGATCGGTGACCTCGATGCGGATCTCGTCGATGGTGCGCTCGACCACGAGGTCGAAGCTTGTCCGCCCATGACGCACGCCGTTCGTCGCAAGCTCGGAGACCATCAGCTCGATCGATTGGCGGACGTCGAACGTCGTGTCGCCGAGCGCTTGGATCGCGAAGCGTCGCGCGGCGGGAACGGACAGCGGCTCAGCCCGGAACCTGCGCTCTGCCCTCACGGCGTCACCGCCAGCTTCTCGGCGAGTCCCATCGCTGTGACAACCCGGCGCAGCAGCGGGCTCGGGTTGCGGAGCTCGAAGCTGCGGGCGGTCGTCGCCCACCGCACCCACAGCGCGATCGCGGAGCTGTCTGCGAAGCGCAGCCCGCTGGCATCCACGATCAGCTTCGCCGGGTGCTCGGCCAGCACCGGGGCGACCTGCGCCTGGACTGAGTCGATTCCGCTGATGTCGAGATCGCCGCTGATTCGGACGATCGCGTTCCCGGCAGCGTCGGTTGCGAGCTCGACGCGTTGATGGGGCTCTAGCTCGTCCATCGCAGTCCCACGATCGCGATGTCGTCTGCGGCCGCGCCGGAGTGGAGCTCCTTCACGAGCCCGCCTAACAGCTCAGGAAGTGCGCCGTTCCGGGCGACCGCCGCCCCACGCAGGCGCTCGAGGCTCTGGTCGAGGTCCTCGCCGCGGTGCTCGATCAGACCGTCGGTGAACGCCACAATCGTCGACGCCGGTGGCGCCGAGATCGTCGTCGACGTGTATGAGGCGCCGGGCTCGACTCCGATCGGCAGGCCGATGTCGCTCTCGACGTATTGCCCGTTACCGTTCTGGATCAGCAACGGCGGCAGGTGCCCGGCGCTCGCGACGGAGATTTCGCGTCGGTCGACGTCGACGAGCGCGCAGAGAATCGTCGCGAGCTGTCCGGTGTCCGCGACGTTCAACAGGTAGGACAGCTTGGTCAGGATCTCGGTTGGGGCGTCGTGCTGGGCGGCGTAGGCATGGATCGCGTATCGCAGCGACGCCATTGTCGTGGCCGCCCGCAGACCGCGGCCGGAGACGTCGCCGACGACGAGCAGTAGCCGGCCGTCCTCGAGGTCGATGACGTCGTACCAGTCTCCGCCGATGTCGACGCCCTCCTCACCGGCCTCGTAGCGGGCGCTTGTTTCGACCCCGGGAATCTGCGGGAGCGCGTCGGGAAGCAACGCGTGCTGAAGCGTCTGGGCGATGCTCCGCTGCTCGCCGTAGAGCCGCTGGTTCTCGTCCGCAATCAGCTCGAGCCGATCGGCGAGCCCCTCGGCGTGACGTCGGCGTTGCACCAGCCGCAATGTCAACCCGGCCGCCGCCAGCGTCAGCAGGACGCCGGCGCCCACGATGATCCACGGCAGGTCACGCGGTAGCGTCCCGGCAAGCGGCCCCTGAGCCGACATCGCGAGCGTGAACGCGCTGTTTCCGAAGGGGACGATCGCCGTCGCCTCGTGCCCCGGCAGCGGCGTTCGATCGCCGTCGGTCACGAGCAGCTTGCGGGGCTGCTGGCCGCGACCAAGGTAAAGGGCGTAGTGGAGACCCGCGAACTGGGAGCTGCTCGCCAGCCGTGACCTGCGGGATGCGGGCAACGGGTTCTCGCCGTACGCGACATAGCCGCCCGGGACACCGGGCGTTGCGAACGCGTACCCGAGCCGGGGATCCGGTGCTCCGAGCAGGCCAATCACGTTCAGCTGAGGCCTCCGTACCACCTGCGCGAAGAACGCCATCGCCGCGGCTGGCGTCAGCGCGAGCTTGGGCGGAACTCCGACGACAGCCACCGGACCGCCCTGCGGCGATGACAGCCGCCATAGCGAAACCGTCGCGAACGTCCTGCCGGGGGTGTGGCCGACGTATGGAGCGATGAAGCGCTTGAACTTCTCGGGATTGCCGTTGGTCGCATCGGCCAGCTCCGCCGAGGAGGCGAGCGGCGTTTGGACGCTCGGGAGGGCGCCCGCGATCAGCGCCCCGGCGTCGCGCACGCGGAGCTTCAGCAACCGCTTTTCGTTGCTCGTGTACTGGGAGTGCGAGACCAGCGCCAGGGCGGCGGTGACGATCAGGCCGATGATCAGCGCCGCGACCGGAAGCCACAGTAGAGAGCGTCGACCGGTCGGTCGTACCGGTTCAGCTTGGTGCTCCGCTGCTTGGCTCTCGGGCTCGATCCCAGCCCGCCGCTCAGAGTCCTGAGCAATCACCACTGGCTCCTGTTTGACCCTCTCGGTTTCTTGTATCGACAAGAAGACGTGCCCTCATTACGCCCTGCAAGCGAAAAACGCCTCGCGCCGAGCGCGACAGTCTGACAGACCGCCGGCCATTTCGGTGGGAGTAGCCTTGCGCGCATGTCCTCGTCGACCGCGCCGCGTGACGCTTCGGCTGCGACGCTGCGCGGGGAGCTTCGCTACGGGCTCGAGCTCGCGCGCCTGGTCACCGAGCGTGAGTTCCTCAAACCGGAGCACCGTGCCGACGCACCGCCGGTCCTGCTGGTGCCCGGTTTCATGGCGGGCGACCAGTCGCTCGGGGTACTCACCGGCTGGCTGCGAAGGCGCGGCTCGTGGACCTCGTCCGCCGGGATCCGCCTGAACGTCGACTGCGCCGAGCGGGCGGTCGCCGGAGTGGAGGCGCGCGTCCGCCGCCTGGCGGACCGCACCGGACGAAGCATCGTGGTCATCGGCCAGAGCCGGGGCGGCGCACTCGGCCGGGTCGCCGCGCTTCGCAACCCCGAGCTCGTCGGCACCGTGGTGATGCTCGGCTCGCCGGTCGTCGACTCGCTGAGCGTCGGCCCCGGCGTGCTGCGCGCTGTGCGGTCGGTGGCCCGGTTGGGCGACCTGGGGGTACCGGGCCTGTTCTCGACGAGCTGCCGGGACGGCGAGTGCTGCGCTCGCTTCCGTTCCGAGCTGCAGGCACCACTCCCCTCCTCGCTCCGCGCGGTATCGATCTACTCGCGTAGCGACGGGATCGTCGCATGGAAGGCGTGCCTGGACCCTTACGCGGAGTGCGTGGAGGTCGACTCGAGCCACTCGGGAATGTCGGTCAACCTCGCCGTGTATCGGGTCCTGGCCGATGTCCTTGACGACGCGCCGCTCGAACGAGGGGAGGCCCGATGGAGTGGATGAGCCCAATGGACGCCTCGTTTCTCCATATCGAAGGCCCGGCGAATCCGATGCATATCGGCGGCGTCAGCATCTTCGAGGGACCGGCGCCGCCGTTCGAGCGGCTCGAGGACATGGTCTCACGCAAGCTCGCGCTCGTACCCCGCTATCGCCAGAAGGTGCGGTTCGTCCCGTTCGACCTCGGGCGCCCGGTGTGGGTCGAGGACCCGCACTTCAACCTCGCCTACCACCTCCGGCACACCGCGCTGCCGGCGCCGGGCGACGAGGACAAGCTCCGTCGGACCGCGGCCCGGATCTTCGCCCAGCACCTCGATCGAAACAAGCCCCTGTGGGAGATATGGATGGTCGAGGGGCTCAGTCAGAGCCGTTGGGCATTGCTTTCGAAGGTCCATCACTGCATGGTCGACGGCGTCTCGGCGACCGACCTGATGACGGTGATGTTCGACGACGGCCCGACGCCACCCGCGGCGACCGAGTGGGAGCCGGCACCCGAGCCGACCGACATCGAGCTGCTGGTCCGGACGCTCACGCACCGGACGTTCAACCCCTCAGAGCAGCTGCGGAGCGTCCGGGCGGCGATTCGCGCGCCGCGCGCCTCGCTCTCCCTGGCCGGCGATCTGCTCCGCGGGATGACCTCGTCGGTGCGCATCCTGCGGCCGCTCGGAAGCTCGTCGCTCACCGGGCCGGTCGGACCGAACCGGATCTGGAGCACCGCGAATGTCCGCCTGAGCGACGTCAAGTCGGTGCGCGCGACGCTCGGCGGGACGGTCAACGACGTCGTCCTGGCAATCGTCTCGGGAGGCCTGCGGGAGCTGCTCGAGGCGCGCGGCGAGCGCGTCGAGGAGCGTGTGATCCGCGCGCTGGTGCCCGTATCGGTGCGCCGCCCCGGTGAGCGCGGGACGTACAACAACCGCGTCTCAGGCATGGTCGCCGAGCTGCCGGTCGGGATCGTCGACCCCGTCGCGCGGCTCGAAGCCGTCCGGCGCCAGATGGACGACCTCAAGCAGTCAAAGCAGGCGGTTGCCGGCGATGTCCTGACGTCGCTCTCGGGGTTCGCGCCGCCGATGCTGCTGGCCCTGGGCGCCCGGCTGGCGGCGCGCTCGCCGTCGCTCGGCGTCCAGACCGGGGTCACCAACGTCCCCGGCCCGCAGCAGCCGCTGCAGACGCTTGACCGCCGGCTGCTCGAGTCGTACCCGTTCGTGCCGCTGATCGGCAACGTGCGGATCTCGATCGCGATCTTCTCCTACGACGGCGGGCTGTACTTCGGGGTCACCGGGGACTACGACAGCGCTCCCGACATCGAAATCCTGACCAGCGGAGTCGAGCGGGCGATGGCTGCCCTGCTCGCGTTAGTCCCAGAGGCGCCTCCCGCGTCTCCGGCCGCGGGCCTGACCGCCGTCGAGGGCCGGGAGACGGCCCCGGCGGAGGGTCAGCCGCCGCGGCGCTAGCACGCCGCGCTCGCTCGCCGGAATCGCACCGCAAAGCGGTGCAACAGGCGAGGTCCGGGCCGCGTCCAGACGGGCTTGACAAGTACTGGACGCCGGGCATATAACGCGTCCGTGGAGGACAACCCGACAGGCGCACCTTCCGAGCAGCCCGCCGGTGAGGAGCCGGTCGCAAAGACAGAGCTCCGGCCCGCGCGTGGCCGAACCTTCCTTCCCGAGGTGACCGGGGTCGAGTTCTCGTCCTCCCGCCGGGGCTACGACCGCGGCGAGGTCGATCAGTACGTGGAGCGTGTCTCCCGGATCGTGGTCGAGCTCGAGGCGATGCGCTCACCCGATGCGGTGATCGAGCGCGCGCTCGCGGACGTCGGCGAGGAGACGAGCGCGATTCTGCGCCGCGCCCGCAAGGCCGCCGAGGAGATCATCGCGGACGCCGAGCAGCACGCCGGCGCCCGGTCCGCCCAGGTCGAGGCCCAGGCCGCGCAGGTGCGTGAGGAGGCCGACCGGTACAACGCACGCGTTCGGGCCGACGGCGACGCGCTCGTGTCCGAGGCTGGCGCCCAGGCGCAGCAAACGACGTCCCAAGCCGAGGCGGAGGCCGGCCGCCGGCGGGAGGACGCCGACCGCTACGAGGCGCAGGTCCGGGCACACATCGAGCAGCTGGCGCGTGATCGCCATCACCTGATCGAGGACCTGCGCAAGCTCGCCGACCAATTCCACCGAACAGCTGATCGGGCACTCGAGCAGATCCCGTCGGGCGACCCGATCGGCGAAGGGGCTGAGGCCAACGGCGGGACGGCTCCCGCCCACGCCGGACCAGCGTAAGCTCACGACGTGGGCTACGAGACGGTGATCTGGGAGCAGTCCGGCGGCGTGGGTCGCGTGACCCTCAACCGGCCCGAGACGCTCAATGCCTGGACGGGCGAGTTCGGCTCGGAGCTGAAGCAGGTGATCGATCGCGAAGCGGCGCGGGAGTCGGTCCGCGCGGTCCTGATCACCGGCGCGGGGCGCGGGTTCTCCTCGGGCGCCGACCTGAGAGCGGGCTTCGACCTGGCCGAGGACGGGATGCCGAACATCCGGAAGGAATTGCACGAGATCTATCACCCCGCGATCGCCGGGATCCGGCAGCTCCCGAAGCCGGTCGTGGCGGCCGTCAACGGCCCCGCGGTCGGAATCGGCTGCTCGCTGGCACTGGCCTGCGACCTCGTGATGGCGGCGGAGTCGGCGTTCTTCGGGCTTGCGTTCGTGAACATCGGGCTGATGCCCGACGGCGGCTCGACGGCGTTCGTGCCGCCCACCGTGGGCAAGGCGAGGGCGTTTCAAATGGCGCTGCTGGGCGAGCGGATTCCAGCCGCGCAGGCGCTCGACTGGGGGCTGGTCAACTGGGTCCATCCGGACGACCGGCTGCTGAGCGAGGCGAACGCGCTCGTCGAGCGCCTCGCGGCCGGACCGACGCGCTCGTACGCGAGCGCCAAGCGGGCGCTCAACAACTTCATCTACCGCGACCTCGACGCGCAGCTGGCGCTCGAGGCCGAGCTCCAGCACGCCCTCGGGCGCACCAAGGATTTCGTCGAGGGCACCACGGCATTCGTCCAGAAGCGAGCGCCGGCCTTCAGCGGCAGCTAGTGGCGCGCGGCGCCGATGGCCGCCGACGATCAGGCCGACACCCCGCCGCTCGGACCGAGCGTCGAGCTGGACGGGCACCCGGTGCTGACCGGCAGCTGCGCGTGGACGGAGAAGACGCTCGTCGAGGAGAGCGATTGGTACCCCAGGCGGACGATGAGCGCCGAGGAGCGGCTGCGTTACTACGCGTCGCAGTTCCCGCTGACCGAGATCGACTCGACCTACTACGCCCCGCCGGCCGAGCAGCAGGCGCGCCGCTGGGCAGAGCGGACCCCGGATGGCTTCCGCTTCGACGTCAAGGCGTACTCGCTGCTAACCGGCCATCCCACTCGCCCGCGCACGCTGTGGGCGGACCTGCGAGAGCAGCTTCCGCCCGACGTGGCGGCCAAGCGCAACGTGTACGCGAACCACCTCGACCCGGAAGCGCTGGACGAGGCGTGGCGCAGGTTCGAGGCTGCACTCCGTCCGCTGCACGAGGCGGGGCGCCTCGGATCTGTGCTCTTCCAATACCCACCCTGGTTCACGCCCCGACGTGAGAACCGCAAAGAGGTGGAGAGGCTCCGCGAGCGGATCCCGGACTACCTCGTGGCCGTGGAGTTCCGCTCGCCGCTGTGGCTCGCCGAGGAGCGTGATCGCCGGCGCACGCTGGAGCTGCTCGACGAGCACGAGCTGGTCTTCGTGTGCGTCGACGCGCCGGCGGTCTCTGGCCTCCCACGGATCCTTGCGGTCACCAACGACGAGCTGTTCTTGATGCGCTTCCATGGGCGCTCGGACTCGACCTGGAAAGACACGTCACGCTCGGCCGCCGAGCGCTTCCGATACCTCTACTCGCCAGAGGAACTCGAGGAGCTGGCGCGGCCGTTGGCCGAGACCGCGCGGCAGGCCCGCGAGACGCACCTGCTGATGAACAACTGCTACCGCGACTACGCCGTCCGTGACGCGGCCGAGCTGCGCGACCTGCTGGCCGCGGATGCGGCCTAGCCTCGCTCGGCGCCGCCGCTATGCCACCCGCGGCGCCAGCTGCCGGCCGAGCAGCGCCACCGCCTCGAGGTCGTCGTGCAGCAGCTGCTGGCACATGACGCGGCTGACCCCGGCCTCGCGGAGGACGTTGAGCTGCTCCACGACCTGCTCGATCGTGCCGACGATCCAGCCGTGCGGCGGTTCGGCGAGCATCGCGTCGACGTCTTGGCTCGACCCGGTTCGGGCGAGCAGGCGTCGCGCGCGATCGCGCAGGTCGGCCGCATCCGCCCCGGCGACGAGTGCCGTCATGATCGAGAATGGGATCGCCTCGCGGCCGGCGGCTGAGCATGCCTCGACGATCCGCTGCCGACGGGACCTGACGTCGGCCTCAGACGGAAACGGCGTGTTGTACTCGTCGGCGTAGCGGGCCGCCAGCGCCGCGCTGCGGGGTCCCGCGGTACCGCCCATGATCACCGGAGGATGGGGGCGCTGGACGGGCTTGGGCCGCGCGTCGAGGTCCTCGAGGCGATAGTGCTCGCCGTCGAACGAGAAGGGCCCCTCCGCCCAGCTGCCGAGCACGACCTGGAGCTGCTCCGCGAGGATGTCGATCCGCTCGGGCGCCGGGGGGAAGGGGAACCCGTACGCGGCGTGCTCACGCGCATGCCAGCCCGCGCCCAGCCCGAGCTCGATCCGACCACCGGAGATCCGATCCGCGCTGGCGGCGAGCTTGGCGATGCTCGAGGGGTGGCGGAAGGTGACAGGCGACACCAGCGTTCCAAGCCGCAGATTGGTGGTCAGCGCGGCCAGCGCGCAGACCGTCGCCCAGGCGTCGAGCGCGGCCCGCTCCGGATGCGATCCGTCGAGGTTCATGCAGTGGTCGGAGCGGAACAGCGCCGGGATCCGATGTTCCTCGCACGCGCGGGCCAGCGCGACCCACTCCGGCCAGCTGACGCCCTCCTGCCCCTCGATCATCAAGCACAGCTGCACCGGTCGGCGCCTCCCGTTCGTGACCGTTGGATCGTAGCCCCGGCAGGCTAACCTGAATGGCCTATGGCGTATACGAGCGAATCCGCGCGCAGGCAGCTGCTGGACGAGCTCGCCGACGCCGTCGAGCAGCTCGGGACTGCGATTTCCGCGCTCGGCGAGGCGTACGACGAGGTCGACGAGCGGACCGCCGACGTACTCGAGCAGGAGCTCTTCCGCCCCGTTCAGGCCGCCTACGGACGCGCGAGGCGCACGCACGCCGAGTTCGCGCAGCGCCACCAGCTCCCGGCCGGTCAATTCGGTGACGGTTCTCCCGGAATGCACTCCGGTGACCCCCGCGTCTACCTCGAGCGGGCGATCGAAGCGACCGAGCAGGCCGATCACGTGATCGCCGAGATGCAGGATTCGCTGCTCCCGGTCGAGGTCGGAGATCGCGAGCTC
>DATKFF010000115.1:0-2967 GCA_035511595.1 Solirubrobacteraceae bacterium
GGTCAAGGGCGGGACCGAGTCGGCGCCGTATTCGATCGACGACAACCTCTGGGGGCGCTCGAGCGAGGGGCGCTGGATCGAGGACCTCGACCATCCGCCCGAGGACGACGTCTTCCAGCTGGTCACGCGGCCCGAGCAGGCACCCGACGAGGCAGAGGTCGTGACGGTCTCGTTCGAGGCCGGGGTGCCGGTGGCGGTGAACGGCGAGCGGTTGGGGCTGGTCGCGTTGCTCGAACGGGCCGCCGATATCGGTGCCCGACACGGGGTCGGGATCGTCGACCACATCGAAGACCGGATCGTCGGCCTGAAGGTCCGCGACATCTACGAGGTGCCGGCGGCGACGATCCTGCTGCTCGCGCACGCCGAGCTCGAGAAGCTCGTCGGCACGATCCACCAGAACCAGCTCAAGCCGATGCTCGACCAGCGCTGGGCGTACCTCGTGTACGCGGGGCTGTGGCTCGAGCCGCTGCGCGAGGACCTGGACGCCTACATGGCCGCCGCCAACGCTCACGTCACCGGGACGATCGGGATCAAGCTCTACAAGGGGTCGGCGCGGGTCGTCACTCGCGAGTCGCCGAACGCGGTCTACGACGCGCAGCTGGCGACATTCTCGGAGTCCGGCGGCCTGTTCTCCCAGGACGCCTCACCCGGGTTCATCGAGCTGTGGTCGCTGCAGTCTCGGATGGCCTGGCGCGTGCGGCACGCGGACGAGGCGGATCTCGCCCCGACACAGGCCCACGAGGGCGTTGAGGACGCCGACCGCGGGTAGGATCGCCTCGATGGGTTACAAGGTCCTCGGATTCGTCGTCTGGCAGGGCGGCAAGCTGTTTCTGCGCCAGCGGTTTCCGCACGCCGGTCGCAACCTCGCCATAGCCGGCGGGGTCGGCGCGCTGGTGGCGGGCGGGGTCGCTGCTTTCGCCGTCCAGCGCCGCTCGAACCACAGCTGAGCAACCGACCTGGTCGTCACGTTGGCCGGGCGCCTCGCTAGGGTTGGGCCCTGGCGTGAACGCCCGTACGGCCATCGCGATCGCGTTGGCGATCGCATCGACCACGCTCGCCAACGTCGCATACCTGCGCGAGCACGACGCCGCCGCCTCGCTGCCCACCCTCTCGCTGCGCCGCCCGCTGCACTCGCTGCGGTTGCTGTTGGGCGACCACAGCTGGCTGCTGGGCTTCGCGATGGAGACGGGTGGCTTCGCGCTGTACGCGGCGGCGCTCGCGCTGGCGTCGCTGTCGCTGGTGCAGAGCATCGGGGCCGGCGGGATCGGCGTGCTGGCGTTCGTGTCCTCGCGCATGTCAGGCCGCCGGCTCGGCAGCCGTCAGCTGACCGGTGTGAGCTTCTCGATCATCGGTCTGCTGGCGCTCGCGGTCTCGCTGGCCAAGAGCAGCGGGCAGGGCGGAAACGGTTCGACCGTCGCGATCCTCGTGTGGCTCGGCGCGACCGCGCTGGTCGCCGGCCTCGCGCTCCTGATCGGCCGCCGGACCGGAGCGCTCGCGGTCGCGGAGGGGGTCGCGGGCGGGCTGTTCTTCTCGATCGGCGACATCTCGACCAAGCTCGCGACGCAGGGCGGCGCGCGTTTCGCCTTCGTCGTGACGCTGATCATCGGCTACACGCTCGGAACCTCGCTGCTCCAGCTGGGCTATCAGCGCGGCGGCGCGCTCACGGTCGCCGGGCTGGCGACGCTGCTCACGAACGCGCTCCCGATCGCGGCCGGCACGATCGTGCTCAAGGAGCCGGTGCCATCGGGTGCCTTCGGCGTGCTCCGGGTGCTCGCATTCGCCGCGGTCACGATCGGAGCGATCCTGCTCGCGACGCCCGACAGCCAGGCACCGCCTGAATCGGCCGGCAGACGCTCGCCAAGCGCCGCAAATTCCCGCTGATACGCGACTCGGAGGCCGTGATCGTCCGCGGCGATGCCTATGCTCGAAGACCCGTCGATGGCCCCTTCCTGCGCTCATCTCCACGTCCATTCCGAGTACTCGTTGCTCGATGGGGCCTGCAAGATCGAGGCGCTCGCGGAGCGCGCGGCCGCGTTCGGCCAGCCGGCGCTGGCGCTGACCGATCACGGCGTGATGAACGGCTCCGTCGAGCTGTTCACGGCCTGCCGCAGGCACGACGTGAAGCCGATCCTGGGGTGCGAGGCCTATGTCGTCGAGGACCACGCCCGCCGCGCGCCCGGGAAGCTCGACCGCTTCCATCTGACGCTGGTGGCGGCGACCCCGACGGGCTACCGCAACCTCGTCAAGCTGTCCTCGGCGGGCTTCATCGATGGCTTCCAGCGCGGCAAGCCGTCGGTCGACCTCGAGCAGATCGCCGCCCACGCCGAGGGCGTGATCGCGCTCACCGGGTGCCTGCAGTCGCGCTTCTGCCAGCACCTGCTGGGCGGAAGGCCAGCCGAGGCCAAGGCCCACGCCGAGCAGCTGCTCGACGCGTTCGGGGCCGACAACGTCTACTTCGAGGTCCAGAAGAACGGACTCGCCGAGCAGGACCGCGCCAACGAGGGGATCGTCCGGATCGCTCGGGAGCTCGGCCGTCCGCTGGTCGGGACCGGCGATGTTCACTACCTGCGCCGCGAGGACTACCACCACCACGCGGCGCTGCTGTGCGTGCAGACGAAGTCGACGCTGGCGGAGCCGAAGATCACCTTCGACAACAACGAGTTCTACCTGCGTTCGACCGAGGAGATGGTCGCTGCGTTCGCCGAGTGGCCCGAGGCCGTGGCATCGACGATCGAGATCGCCGAGCGCTGCGATGTCGAGCTCGAGCTCGGCCGCCAGCTGATCCCGCGGTACCCGACGCCGGGTGGCGAAAGCGAGAACGACTATCTCGAGCGGCTCGTCAAGGACGGCCTGCGCGCACGCTACGGCGATCCCGTGCCCGCGGAGGCGCTCGAGCGCGCCGAGTACGAGCTCGGCGTGATCGAGCGGATGGGCTTCAGCGGTTACTTCCTGATCGTCTGGGACTTC
>DATKFF010000116.1:0-3660 GCA_035511595.1 Solirubrobacteraceae bacterium
GGTGGAGCAGGGGCAGCTCCGATGTCCAGCCCGTTCTCAGGATCGCGATCAGCGAGGGCGGAGTGACCGCTGCCGCGTCGCGATTCGCGGGCCGGCGGTGGCGCTCGGTGTAGCCGGCGGGCGACCAGGTCAGCAGCTGGCGGCCAAGCACCAGGTGCGGCCGCCCGCCTTCCAGGACGAACGCGCCGTCGGGCAGCTCGCTATACGGAACGGCGTGAAGAAGCCGCTCGCCGGTGCCGGCGGCGACTCTTTCGGTATGCAGCTGCGCATCGATCGCGTCCGCTCCCGTTTGTCGCGGATGGAGCGCCGCCCACAGGTCGGTGAACCGGTTGTAATCGCTCCTGCGGCACTCCGCGCACGGCCGGTGGCCTGCCGCGAGCGCCGTCGCCTCGTCCAGGAAGAACAGTTCCGTGTAGCGGCCGGGCGCCATCAACCGCGGCCGCCGCCGCCCCCGGAACTCGAGCCGGCAAGCGATCCACCGCCGGGTGACGAAGCGACGGTGGACTTCGCCACGGTCGTTGTGCAGGCAGCCGCGATTGCCGTAGACGAGCCCGCGCTCGGGAGTGGCGATCAGCTCGCCGAGCGGCGTGACGCGGTTGCGGAGCGGCACGATCGGGGCTTCCCGGGACGCGAACGCCCTCCGGTGGCTCCGAAGGGCGTTCGCTCGAGGGCTTGCGTCACGCGGCGCTCGCCGACGCCTGGGTGGGACTCGCGAGCTCACGGTTCTCAGGCTCGAACTTGCTCGCGATGAACGTCGCGCCCGCCGGGTCCGCTATCACGGTCGTGCGCACCCAGGGCGCATCGAACGGCGCGACGACCACGCTCCCGCCGAGCTCGGTGGCCGTTCGAGCCGTGGCGTCCGCGTCGTCGACCGCAAACGTCACGTTCCAGTGTGCTGGGACGTCGCCCTGGCCGGGGTAGATCGGGTTGATGCTCGCGACGACGTCGGCGAACTCCACCGGGACCCCCATCTCGCCGATCCGCTCCCGGAGCCCGGGATCGGAGAGCTCGAGGTGGTCGGCGTAGCCCGGAAGCGTCCACATCTCAAAGCCGCCGCCCATCGACAGCGTCTGCCACCCGAACACCGCACCGTAGAACGACTTCGCGGCCTCGGCGTCGCGGGTGTTCAAGCCGTTGAAGTTGAGCGTCCCAGGCTCGTTGACGATCTGGGCGCCCTTGTGCCGGTTGGCCTGCCAAACGCAGAACGCGGCGCCCTCGGGGTCGGCGAACACCGCCATCCGTCCGGCGTCCATCACGTCGAATGGCTCCACCAGCGTGGTCCCTCCGGCGTTAGTGACCTTCGAGGCGGTCTCGTCGGCGTCCTCGACCCATACGTACGTGTTCCACACCGCGGTGTCGGGTGCCGCCTCCGGGGCCGAGCCGACCGCCGCCACGTCGGCGCCCCGGATCCGGGCGATGTAGTAGCTGCCCGGCGATCCGTCCGGCATCACGTCTTCGAACTCCCAGCCGAACAGCCCGCCATAGAACTCGACCGCGGCCTGCGGATCGGGTTGGCTCGTATCCACCCAGCTTGGGACACCCGGGATGTAGCCGTCGCGCATTTGCTGCTCCTTTCGGCAGATTGACAGTTCCCGCACGGTAAACGCGATTTAGGTCAGGATCTGTCCGCAATAACAATCAGCATGAGATCGAAGTGACCGAGACCTCGAGCCGACTTCTGGAGCTGCTCGCGTTGCTCCAGGCGCGCCGCGAGTGGCCCGGCCCCGAACTCGCCGACCGACTCGGCGTCTCTGGCCGGACGATCCGCCGCGACGTCGGCCGGCTCCGCGAGCTCGGTTATCCGGTCGAGTCGGTGACCGGCCCCGCCGGCGCCTACCGGCTCCGCGCCGGGACCGCGATGCCGCCGTTGCTGCTCGACGACGACGAGGCGATCGCGATCGCGGTCGGGCTGAGGACGGCCGCGCGCGCGTCGGTGACGGGGATCGAGGAGACGGCCGTACGCGCGCTGGTGAAGCTCGAGCAGGTGCTGCCGGCTCACCTACGGAGGCGCGTCAACGCGCTCGGGTCGGCGACCGTTGCGCCACCGCTCGCGGGTCCAACGGTCGAGCCTCAGCAGCTGATGGTGATCGCCGCCGCGTGCCGGGACGGCGAGTGCGTGCGGTTCGCGTACCGAAGCCGTGACGGCACCGGTAGCCGCCGGGTCGTCGAGCCCCACGCGCTCGTCAACCTCGGGCGTCGCTGGTACCTCGTCGCCTGGGACCGCGATCGCGAGGACTGGCGGACCTTCCGCCTGGACCGGCTGTCCCGGCCGGCAACAGCCGGCGCTCGCTTTGTACCGCGCAAGCTTCCTGCGAAGGATGCGGCCGCCTATGTCGAGCAGAGCATCGCCAGCGCGCCGAATCGCTTCGAAGCACGCGTCACACTGCGCGTCTCAGCGGAGGAGCTCGCCGGTCGTGGCTCGCTGTACGGCGGGACGATCAATCCGGTCGACGCCCACACGTGCGAATACCGGGGCGGGGACGACAACCTTGCATGGCTCGCGCTCCGAATCGCGATGCTCGGCGTCGAGTTCGAGGTTCACGAGCCGCCCGAGCTCGCTCAGCACCTGCGAGAGCTCGCGGGACGCTTGGAGCGAGCCGCGGCCGGTCGCTGAGGCTACCGCTCGCCGAGCACGACGCGGGCGCCCTTGCCCGGAATCAGCAGCGGGTGGTTTCGGCGTGGGCGCTCGCTGTGCTCTGAACCGGCGGCCAGCCGGCGGTGTTCAAGGAGCGTTCGGAACAGGACGCGTGACTCGAACTGCGCGAACGCCGCGCCCAGGCAGCGGTGCGCCCCGCCGCCGAACGTGACCCACGTGTAGGTGCCCGGGCGCGACTCGAGGAACCGCTCCGGACGGATCTCGAGCGGGTCGGGGTACAGGTCGGGGCGCTCGTGCAGCGCGATGATCGAGATCACCACCACCGCGCCGCGCGGCACGCGCACTCCGTCGAGGTCGAACTCGCGCAGGGCGCGCCGCGCCGTGAACGGGAACACCGGCCGGACCCGCATCACCTCGGCGATCACCGCGTCGAGGTAGTCGTGCTCGCCGGCGTCGATGCTCTCGACCAGCCGCGCGAGGATCGCGGGGTGGTGGGCGAGCGTCTCTGCGATCCAGGCGAGCGAGATCGCGGTCGTCTCGTAGCCGGCGAGCGTCAGCCCGCGCATGTCCCGCGCGATCGTCGCGTCGTCCTTGGGATCCGCGGCATCCGCGGTGCGCTCCAGGAACATCCCCAGGAAGTCGACTCGCCCCTGGGCGGTGAAGGAGCCACTGCGCCGGCGCTCCGCGATCTCCTCGAGCACGATCTCGTCGACCGCTCGGGCGGCGCGATCGAGCGGCGGATAGCGGCGCCAACGGCCGGTGAGCAGCACGCCCAGGGCCCCGGCGCGGAAGAAGCCGTCGCTTTCGGCCACCTGGCAGTACCTCAGCATCGCGGGGTCGAGACGGCGCATGCGCTCCGGGTCGGAGACGCCGAAGATCACCGTTCGCATCACCCCCAGCACGAACTCGCGGGTGAGCTCGAGGAACTCCACAGGGCGGCCGGTGGGCCACCGCTCGATTCCCTCGAGCGCGATCTCGACGATCGCCTGCTCGTAGGACTTCATCATCTCGCCGTGGAACGGTGGCGCCAGCGTTCGCCGCTCCCGCGCGTGCTCCTCGCCCTC
>DATKFF010000117.1:0-3003 GCA_035511595.1 Solirubrobacteraceae bacterium
AGACGCCAGGCCGCGGGCTGTTGTAGATCACCTGCACGAACGTAGACGTGCCGGCGCTCGGGTCATAGGTCGGGTCGATCTCGAACGGGCCGCTCCCCACGTCTGCGGTGATGTGCGTGAACCGCAGCTGCCTGTCGCCGGTACCCGGATCGATGCCGATCGAAATCAGGTTGGTGGGGACCTCGATCACGAGATCCGGCGGCGTCACGGGCGCGCCGCCCGCCGCCACCGAGGAACCGCTGCCTATGCACACGGTGGCGATCAGCATGCTGGCCAGCGCGAGCGCGGAGCGCGTCGCGCGGGTGACACCACCGGGCACAGTCAAGCGACCCATCCCTCAAGTGATCATCGTCAGCGGAGCCCCAATTCTTGCCCGCCGATTCGCGCCGAGCGACCGACTAGCGTGAAGCGAGCGGCTCTCGGTCAGCCGTCGTGATCCCGCATAGCAGGGAGCGAGCGCTCCTCTGAATCTCCTCCAGCGCGATTCCTCGCTCGCGCCGCAGGTGGTAGAGGACACCGGGGGAGATGGCGCCCAGGAGCAGGTTGGAGACGACCTCGGCGTCGAGCGAGGGGTCGATCTCGGCGATGAGGACGCGGACGAACAGCGCCAGCGAGCCGTAGGCCCTGGCCTGGGCGCCGGCCGGCGCCGCGCGGGCGGCGGCCACCGCAAAGTCGAGCTGGCCGTCCATGAACCGTACGAACTCGTCGATGAACGCCTCCAGGCGGACCGCGGCCGGAGCCCCCGGGCCAAGTGGCGGCGGCCCGGACAGGAAGGCGTCCTGGAACTCGGACATCGCGTCGTCGAGTAGCGCATCGAACAGCCCGGCGCGATCGCCGAAGCGGCGAAACAGGGTGCCCTTGCCGACCCCGGCCGCCGCCGCGACGGCGTCCATGGAGGTCCCGTCCACGCCCCGCTCCGCGAGCACGGCGCGCGCCGCCGCGAGGATGCGCTTGCGATTGGCGGCCGCGTCGCCACGCTCGGGAGGCTGCTCGAGCAGCGGGAGCTCGAGCGGGAAACAGTCGCTGTCGGACATATCGCTCATCCTAGTACCGGACCGACGGTCCGGTTGTGCTAGTCTTCGCCCCGAGTGTAACCGGACTACCGGTCCGAAAACGTAAGGGAGACCAGCATGAGTACGCAAGGCCTGGACGCACCATCGGACCTCGGACTACCGGTCGGGAGCTGGAGCGTGGACCCCTCCGCCAGCCGTCTCGAGTTCGCCGTCAAGACAATGTGGGGCCTCGCCACCGTCAGGGGAAGCTTCGAGCGCTTCGACGGCAAGCTCGAGGTCGAGCCCGAGGACGCTCGCGCCGAGCTGATCGTGGAGTCCGCGAGCTTTGACACCGGTCATAAGAAGCGTGACGCGCACCTGCGCTCGGCCGATTTCTTCGACGTCGCGAACCACCCAACGCTGTCGTTCATCGCGACCGCGATCACCTCGCGCGGGCGTGACGATCTCACGATCAGCGGCGACCTGACCGTCACCGGTCACGTCGTCCCCCTCCAACTGCCGGTACGGGTCACACGCGGTGACGTGGGCCGGCTGCATCTCAGCACGACCGCAAGCATCTCTCGCGAGCAGGTCGGGATGACCTGGAACCGCGGCGGCATGATCCGCGGGGACGTACACCTGACGGCCGAGGTCGAGCTTCGTCGCGCCGAGTGAGGCCGAGAACATGGCGACGACCACTCGCACACGTCCCGGAACATCCGTAAGAGCGCCGGCGGGGAAGGGCGACTGTGAGTCGCGCCGGCGACCGTCGCCGCCGCTCCCGCCGGAAGCGCCTTCGCAAGGCGTCGCTCCCGAACCGGAGGCGGTCGAGACTCCCGACGCGGAGGCGGTCGACACTCCCCAAGCGGAAGCCGTCGATTCCCGCAACCTGCGACGTCGTCTGATCGGACTTGGCATCGCGGCGATCGCGGTGTCGTCGCTGCTGCTCGCCGTCCCGGCGCTGAACAAGGCGCTGACCGACATCGGCCGGATGCGGGCGGGGTGGATCGCGGCCGCGGTCGCGCTCGAGATCGCCTCGTGCGTGGGCTTCGTGCTCGTCTTCCGAGCGTTCTTCGACCGCGTCCCGGGTCCGCTGGCGCGGCGAGTGGCGTGGACCGAGTCCGGCTCGGGCGCGCTGCTGCCCGGCGGTGGCGTCACGGGCTATGCGCTGGGTGGGGTGCTGCTCAACGAAGCCGGCCTCGACCGCCGACGGATCGTGGTCCTCTCCGGCGGCCTCTTCTGGCTGACGAGCTTCGTCAACGCGGTCGCGGTCGCGGTCGGGACGCTGTTGCTCGTGAGCGGTGCCAGCCACGGACCGCATGACTTTCTCCGCCTCGGCCTGCCGCTGATCGCGGCCGCGGTGGCGCTTGGCGTGGTGCTGTTCCTCGCACTCCGAGCGCGGAACGCGCGGCACGGGTGGCAGAAGGCGCTCGGTGAGGGCGTCGAGGAGGCGGCGCGGAGCGCGCTGCACCCGAGCTGGCGACTGCTGGGCGCCATCGGCTATCTGGGCTTCGACATCGCGGTCCTGTGGTGCACGTTCCGTGCGCTCGGAGCGAGCCCCTCGGTGGGCGCGCTGATCCTCGGCTACCTGGTCGGCTACCTCGGAACCCTGATCCCGATTCCGGGCGGGATCGGCGTACTGGAGGGTGGACTCGCCGGCGCCCTCGTCCTGTATGGCACGCCCGCCACGACGACGATCGCCGCTGTGCTCGTGTACCACGCGATCGCGTTCTGGGTCCCGTCGCTCGGCGGCCTGTTCGCGTACTTCCAGCTGCGCCGACCGCTCGGCCGGCCGCGCGCGATGCCGATCCGACGCCACGCCCCGGTCTCGCAGTCGTAACCGTCGGCCCGGTTGCTGTGGGTTCAGCAGAGCGTGGGCGACCTGGGAGGATTGGTGGATGCGCGTTGCGGTCACGGGAGCCACCGGCCTGATCGGCGGCGCGCTGGTTCGCGCGCTGCAGGCCCGAGGCGACGAGGTCGTGGCGCTCACGCGCGACCCGGAGCGCGGGCG
>DATKFF010000118.1:0-2250 GCA_035511595.1 Solirubrobacteraceae bacterium
GGATGGTCGCCGAGCCGCTTTCAAGGCTCGGGCTGGCAGCGCTCCACGGCTCCTCGCCCGACGTAGGAATCGCCGGGTATTCGCTCGGCGGCGGGATGGGATGGCTCGCGCGCCGGCACGGCCTTCAGGCCAACAGCGTGACCGCCGTCGAGCTGGTGACCGCCGACGGCCGCGTGATCCGCGCGGATGCCATGCAGGAGCCGGAGCTGTTCTGGGCGCTGCGTGGCGGTGGGGGGAGCTTCGGAGTCGTCACGACGATTGAGTTCGCTGTCTATCCCGTCGAGCAGCTGTACGCCGGCGCGATGCTGTTCCCGTTCGAGCAGGCCTCGGACGTGCTCGGCGCGTGGAGTGAGCTGCTGCCGTCGCTGCCCGACACGATGACGTCGTGGGGCGCGCTGATGCATCTTCCCGACCTCCCGTTCGTCCCCGAGCCGCTTCGCGGCGGGTCGTTCGCGGCGGTGCTGGCCGCGTTCCTGGGCGACGAGGCCAACGGGCGGAAGCTGCTCTCACCCGTCCGTCAGCTCGGGCCGGTCCTTGACACGTTCGAGACGGTGGCGCCGGTCGCCCTGTCCGCGCTGGCGATGGACCCACCGGACCCGTTGCCGTATCTGAGCGCCCATCGGCTGCTCGACGAGATCCCGGCACCGGCGATCGACAACGTGGTCGCGTTTGCGCGTCGGAGCTCGCAGCTGGGGATCGTGCAGTTCCGGCACATGGGAGGCGCGCTCGCCAGTGCTCCCTGGCGAGCCGGGGCGCGAGCGACGGTGCCGGGCAGCGTCGCCATGTTCGCGCTTGGGATCGCACCGGACGAAGACTCCGCGGCGACGGTGACGTCGTCACTGCAGGTCGTCGAGACGATCCTCTCGCCTCATCGAGTCGGCCAGTACCCCAGCTTCGTCGAGCAGCCGGCCGACGCAAGCGAGTTCTTCGACCCCGACACGTGGACTCGTCTGTGCAACGTGAAGGCGGCATACGACCCCGATGACGTCTTCAAAGGCAACCACCAGGTCCCGCCCGCGGGCGGCGATCTGGGGCCGTAGCCGGATGGCATCGCCCTCTGGGCCGACATGAGCGAGGTGCCATCATCAGGGGATGACGCCGCCCCGCTCGGCTCGGCTCGTGGTCGTAGTGATTGCGGGCCTGGTCGCGGCCGCTTGTGGTGGGAGCGGGAAGGGTGGCGGAGCGACATCACGTCCGGCATCGACGGCCTCCGCTCCGACGCAGCAGGGCACGATCAATCAGGCTCCCCCGACCACGGTCCCGGAGGCGATTCCGGCGCCCCGCCCGACGGGCAAGCCCGCCAACCCGGCCGACGTCACCGTGATCAAGGCGTGGTCGAGCGCACTGCGTCACGGCGACATCGTCGCCGCGGCCGGCTACTTCGCGCTCCCTAGCGAGTTCGTCAACGGCGCGGACGCCAGCGGAAACGTCGCGGTGCTCACGATCCGCACGCGGGCGGAGGCGGCGGAGATCAACGCGAGCCTGCCGTGCGGGGCGTTGTTCCTCTCCGCCGACCAGCGCGGCCGTTACGTCAACGCGCTCTTCCGGCTCACCAATCGGCCGGGGCCGGGCGGCGGGTGTGGTGCCGGCGCCGGCCAGGTAGCGCGGACGAACTTTCTGATCACGGCGGGCCACATCGTCCAGTGGTTCCGGGCGCCGGCGGACCCGGGGGACGCCAAGCGAGGTCAGCCGCCGTCCACCTCGCCGGCGCCCGCGCCGCCCCCGCCGGCAGGCGCCCCGGCGGTCTGAGCTGCTCCGGGTCGAATATCCGTTTACCCCACGCGGTTTGGCCACACTTACGGGCGCAGGAGCCGAAACGAGAGTGTGGGGTGCAATCCGTGTGGAGCCCGGGGGCTGGAGAAGGAGGCGACGGTGTCGTGGATACGGCCGCGACGGCCTTGATGGCCCCCGCGCTCGCGCTGATCGACTCCGATCGCCGGATCGTGCGGAGCACCGACACGTTCCGCACCCGGTACGAGCACGCGGGGGCGGCCTGCGAGCACTCGCACGAGCTGGAGCTGGTGCTTCATGGCGAGGCGAACGCCGCGTTCGTGAACGCCGGCGACGTGAGCCTGGCGATCGAGGCGGTCACGGACACGAACGGCCGGCGACACGCGATGTTGCGCCCCGCCGGCGACGACGGGGTCGCGGCGGGGGACTCTCCGATCTCGGCGCTCCGAGATCCGGTCGACCAAAGTCCCGCGATCGCCTGGCTGAAGGACCTGGACGGCCGCTACCTGCACGTAAATC
>DATKFF010000119.1:0-4100 GCA_035511595.1 Solirubrobacteraceae bacterium
GGCGTGTGGCTGCTCGTCGTCGGACCGGCGAGCCGCTCGACCCCGCTGCTGCTCCACAAGCTGAGTTTCTTCGTGTGGCTCGCCTTCATGGCACTTCACGTGCTCGCGCATCTGCCGGAACTCGGCCACTCGTTGCAGGCCGTCCGGCTCGACGCGGAGGGCTCGGGCAGCCACAACTCGGGCGCCCGCTCGGGCTCAGCCGCCCGCTGGATCGCGCTGAGTGGCGCGCTCGTCGGCGGCGCGGTGCTGGCGATCGTGCTGATCCCGCAGTTCGGGATATGGACCGCTCCGGGCGCCATCCCCCACCACCATCACGGCGGCTGAGCGATCGGGCCTAGCGGTCCCGCCGCGCGATCGGCGCGACGGGACCTCGTAGGCCGCGTACTAACTTCAGCTGCTGCTCGGCGCCGTGCACGTGCCGGCCCACGTGCAGGCGTTGAACCCGTCCGCATCGGGATCCGGTGCCGACGGGGCCCCGATCACGTTGCTGTTCGAGTCGATCAGGTTCAGCTCCTCGGACGACTTCAGGTTGGCCGAGGCGCCGTTCGTGGTCGCGAGGTCGAACGCTGGGCTCGTCAGATTCGGAAGCGCCGCGAAGCCGGCATTGGTCCCGATCAGCAGCGGCGTCTCCTCGATCCACTCAGCCGTCGCGTGCGACGAGCTGTACGGCACCGTCGTCGTGAACGACTGCCCGTTGGTCAGGTCCTTGAGCGTGATCGTCCAGACGTTGGTGTCGCCGACGACCTCGGCGATCGAGGCCGACATCCGATCACCCGGCTTGACGGTCATGCTGGTTACGAGCTCGGGCGCCGGCACGAGCTCATACCACGCGTCGTAGGACGCGGCGCCGGTGGACGATACGTCCTGCTCGGTGCCCGTCTGGATCAGCGTCGAGTCGGTCGCCGTACAGCCAGCGTCGATGCAGCCGCCGCCGATCCCGATCCAATCGGACGAGGACTCCGCCTGTCCCGCGGTGTGCTGCGTCGCCGTCGGCACGGTCCACTGGCCGGTGATCGAGTTGAACAGCTTGCCTCCCTGCTCGACCGTCCCCTGGTTGTACCCGAACCAGTTGCTGCTCGAATTGGTGTTCGCGCGTAGTCCTGGCGCTAGGTGCAGCAGCTGACCGTGGCTGCTGAGCGCCAAGGCGCTCGGTGCAACGATCGCGCAGGCCGCGAGTGACGCCGAGAGAAACGCCAGCAGACGCCATCTCGGCACGCTGGTGGACAACGTGTGTGCTTTCACCTGGAACCTTTCTTGGCGTCCGCGGTCGGCGAACGCCATCTCCCGCTTTCCGAACGTTCGTTCAGCTTGGACCTCTATTTACCGGATCGGGAGCCCGAACGCGTCAGCTGCTGCTGGGCGCCGGGCAAGCGGTGGCCCACGCGCACGCGTTGAACCCGTCGGCGTCGGTGTCGGGTGCCGATGGCGCGCCGATCACCTTCCCGTTCGAGTCGACCAACTGCATCTCCTCGGAGGCGCTTAGCTTCGCGGGTTGGCCGTCGGTCGTCGCGAGGTCGAACGGCGCACGCGCCAGGTTGGGCAGTGCCGCGAAGCCGGCGTTGGTTCCGAGGATCAGTGGTGTCTCCTCGATCCACTCGGCGGTCGCGTGCGTCGAGCTATAAGGAACCGTCGTCGAGTAGGACTCGCCGCGGGTCAGGTCCTTGAGCGTGATCGTCCACACGTTGCTGTCCGGGACGGCCTCGGCGATCGAGGCGGACATGTGGTCTCCAGCCCCGACCTTCATGTTGGTGATCGTCAGCGACGGCGCTGGGATGATCTCCCACCACGCCGAGTAAGCCGCCTTGCCGTTCGTGCCGACGTCCTGCTCGGTGCCGGTCTGGATCAGGCTTGAATCGGTCAGCACGCAGCCCGAGTCGATGCAGCCGCCACCGATCCCGACCCAGTCCGAGGAGTACTCGGCCTGTCCCTTCGCGTGCTGGGTTGCTTTCGGAACGGTCCAGTTCCCGGTGATCGAGTTGAACAGCTTGCCTCCCTGCTCGACCGTGCCCTGGTTGTAGCCGAACCAGTTGCTGCTCTGGTTGGCGTTGCTCCGCGGGGCGCCGCCCTTTCCGGGCGCCAGGCGCAAGAGCTGGCCGTGGGCGCTGAGCGCCGAGGCGCCGGCTGCAGTCAGCGCGGACGCGACCAGCATCACCGATAGACACGCGGCAACGCGCCGCGTGACGACCACGCCGCGACTACGAGCGACCAAGTGGTGCATCACAGACCCTTTCCGGGCGACCGCCCCAAACGGCCGCCACCTCCCGTCTTTGGACACCGCATCGGGCGTTCTACCCCGATCCGGCAGATCGGAACCGGCCAGTGGCCCGGCGAAGGTCCGGCATTCAGGACCGCCTCGTCCGCTCGCTGTGCTTGGCCGGACGCTTCTTGGCCGATCGCTGCTTGTGCCGTGGCTTCGCCGGGCCGTGTCGCTTGCGCTTCGGCCGCGCGGTCGTGTGCTTGGCTGACGGCTTTCGGGGTCGCCCGGCGCTGGCCTTTGCCGTCGCGGGCGCAGGGGTGGCGCAGGTGGTGGCCCAGGCGCACGCGTTGAAGCCGTCGCCCTCGGGGTCGGGGGCAGACGGCGCGCCGATCACGTTGCCGTTTGCGTCGATCAGCTGCATCTGCTCGGAGGCGGTGAGCTTCACCGGCGCGCCGTCGGTCGTCGCCAGGTCGAACGCCGGGCTGGCCAGGTTGGGCAGTGTCGAGAAGCCGCTGCCCGTAGTGCCGAGGATCAGCGGGTTCTCCTCGATCCACTCGGCCGTCGTGTGGGTGGAGGCGTACGGCACGGTCGTTGAGAACGACTGACCGTTGGTCAGGTCCTTGAGCGTGATCGTCCACACGTTCGAGTCGGGGATCGTTTCTGCCACCGACGCGTACATGCGGTCGCCGGGGCTGACGTTCACGGTCGTGATCGTCACCGAAGGCGCGGGGATCTCCTCCCACCACGCCGAGTAGGTCGCGGCCCCTGTCGCCGAGACGTCCTGCTCGGTCCCGGTCTGGATCAGCGTCTGATCGGTCACCGTGCAGCCCGAGTCGACGCAGCCGCCGCCGACCCCTAGCCAGTCCGAGGAGCTTGCGGCCTGCCCGCTCGCGTGCGGCGTGGCCTTCGGGACCGTCCACTCGCCGCCGACCGAGTTGAACAGCTTGCCCCCCTGCTCGAGGCTGCCCTGGTCGTAACCGACCCAGTTCGAGCTCTGGGTGGCGTTGGCGGTGGCGTGAAACGGGGCGAGGTGCAGGAGCTGTCCGTGCGAGCTCGGCAGCGCCGCTGCCGCCGCTGCGGACGCGAACGTCGCCGTGCCCACGCACACGACGGCGACCGCCGTCGCACAAGCCGGAAGCACGATCCGTCTCATCGAAGCCCTTTCCGGCGGCCGCGGGCAACCGCCACCGACATCACTCCCGCCCCGCCGGTATACCCGATTTCGAGCTTTTCAGCGCCGCTAGCGCGCGTATTCGACCGCGCGGGACTCCCTGATCACAGTGACCTTGATCTGTCCCGGGTACTCGAGCTCCTTCTCGATTTCCCGCGCCAACTCGTACGAGAGCAGGGTGGCGGCGTCGTCGTCGATCGCCCCCGGCTCGACCATCACGCGGATCTCGCGACCAGCCTGCATCGCGTATACGCGGTCGACTCCCTTGTGGCGCATCGCGAGCTCCTCGAGGTTGCGCAGACGCTTGACGTATTGCTCGAGCGACTCGCCCCGGGCGCCGGGTCGGGCCCCGGAGAGCGCGTCGGCCGCCTGCACGATCACGGCCTCGATCGTCTGCGGCTCGACCTCGTTGTGGTGGGCCTCCATCGCGTGCGCGACCGCCTCGGATTCGCCGTACTTGCGCGCGAGGTCGCCGCCGACGAGTGCGTGGGGACCCTCGATCTCATGGGTGACGGCCTTGCCGATGTCGTGCAGCAGCGCCGCGCGCTTGGCCGTCTTGGGGCTCGCACCCAGCTCGTCGGCCATCATTCCCGCCAGCCGCGAGACCTCGATTGAATGCGCAAGCACGTTCTGTCCGTAGCTGGTGCGGAACTTGAGCCGGCCCAGGACCTTTGTCAGCTCCGGGTCCAGCCCCTGCACGTTGGCCTCGAACACGGCTTCCTCCCCGGCCTG
>DATKFF010000120.1:0-8262 GCA_035511595.1 Solirubrobacteraceae bacterium
GCGGCGTCAGAGCCCTCCGGCTCCGCCTCAGAGGCTGGCGTCGCGTCCGGAGCAGCTTCCTCGGCCTCCGCGGCCGTCGAGGTTTCGTCCGCCGCCGAGTCCGCTCGCGCGGGCTGCTCCTCGCTCTGACCCTCGGCCGCAGGCACCGCGGACTCGTCGGCGGGCGAGGCCTCGGCGCTCTCTGGCGCCTCGGGCTCGGGGGTCTCCTGCTCGTCCTCGGGCGGAATGTCGGTCACGACTGAATCTCCATCGGTTTCGGCTGCTGGGCGGCGTGCGGATGCTCGGGGCCGGCGTACACCTTGAGCTTGGTCAGCTGCTTACGCGCGAGCCGGTTGCGGGGAAGCATCCCCTTGACCGCAAGGCGGATGACCTCTTCGGGCCGGCGCTCGAGCATGTCGTTCAGCGTCCGCGACTTGAGCCCACCCGGATACCCCGAATGCCGGTAGTAGCGCTTGTCCTGTCGCTTGTTGCCGGTGACCGAGATCTTCTCGGCGTTGATCACGACCACGAAGTCGCCCGTGTCGACGTGCGGCGTGTAGGTCGGCTTGCGCTTACCGCGCAGCGCGTCGGCAATCTGGGTGGCAAGGCGCCCGAGCGTCTGCCCGGCCGCATCGACGATCAGCCAGTTGCGTTCTCTATCAGCGGGTGTTGCGACGTAAGTCTTCATGGCACGCGTAAGCCGCGCGTCCGGCGCGCGGCCTCGGCCAATGATAGGCGAATCCATGGCGATTGAAGGACCGCGCCACCGCGTAGGCTGGATATGTGGCTCGAATCCCAGTCCCAATCCGCCGACTCGGTTACCGCATCGCCTACGCGGTCCTGCGCGCGTACTGGTTTCTGCGCCGGCCGGAGGTCGGCGGCGTCAAGTGCGTGCTGACCGATGGAGGGCAGGTTCTGCTGGTCCGTCACACGTACGGGCCGCGGGGCTGGGAGCTACCCGGCGGAGCGATCAAGCGAGGCGAGGCGCCCGTAAATGCGGCACGCCGGGAGATGCACGAGGAGCTCGGCGTCTCGATCGACGACTGGCGTTCGCTCGGGCTCGTCTCGCTGAACTCCGACCACGGCCGCGACAAGCGCGACAAGCTCCACTGCTTCCAGGCCGAGGTGCACGCCCCGAAGATCGAGATCGACCGCGGCGAGCTCAGGGCGGCCGACTGGTTCTCGCCCGCCGAGCTGCCGCGCGACCTGGGCCGCTTCACGCGCCCGATTCTGGCGCGCCTCCGCGCGGCCTCCTAGCCGGCGCTCGCGGCGCCCGCCGCTACTCCCACTCGATCGTGCCCGGCGGCTTGCTCGTGATGTCGAGCACGACCCGGCCGACCGGCCGGATCTCGTTGATCATCCGGCTCGCGATCTGCTCGAGCAGGTCGTACGGCAAGCGCGCCCAGTCGGCGGTCATCGCGTCATCGCTCGTGACCGCGCGGATCACGATCACGTTGCCGTAGGTGCGCGCGTCGCCCTGGACCCCGACCGTGCGGATGTCCGGCAGCACGCAGAACGATTGCCACAGCTCGCGGTACAGGCCGGCCTTGCGGATCTCGTCCTGGAGGATCGCGTCGGCCTCGCGCAGGACCTCGAGGCGATCGCGGGTCGCCTCGCCTCCGACGATCCGGATCGCGAGACCCGGACCCGGGAACGGCTGGCGCCAGACGAGCCGCTCGGGCAGCCCCAGCTCGACGCCGACGGCGCGGACCTCGTCCTTGAACAGGGCCCGGAGCGGCTCGACGAGCTCGAACTCGAGGTCGTCGGGGAGCCCGCCGACGTTGTGGTGGGACTTGATCGTCGCGGCGCCGGTGCCGCCGCCCGACTCGATCACGTCCGAGTAGAGCGTGCCCTGCACTAGGAACTTGACGTCGTCGAGCTTCGCCGCCTCCTCTTCGAACACGCGGATGAACTCGCTGCCGATCCGCTTGCGCTTCTCCTCGGGATCGCTGACCCCCTTGAGACGCGCGAGGAATCGCTCGGAGGCGTCGACCGCGACGAGCGGAACCTTGAAGTGGTCACGGAAGGCTGCGATCACCTGCGCGCCCTCGTTCTTGCGCATCAGCCCGTGGTCGACGAATACGCACGTCAGCCGGTCGCCGATCGCGCGGTGCACGAGCAGTGCGGCGACGCTCGAGTCGACCCCGCCTGAGAGGCCGCAGATCGCGCGCCCGTCACCGACCTGGGCCCGGATCCGCTCGATCTGCTCCTCGATCACCGAGCTTGGGCTCCAGCTCAGATCGCAGCCGCAGACGTCCTTGAGGAAGTTCGTCAACACCTGCTGGCCGTACGGGGTGTGGACGACCTCGGGGTGAAACTGGATCCCGTAGACGCCCTTCTCGGCCGACTCGAACGCCGCCACCGGCGAGGCGGTCGAGGACGCGAGCGCATCGAAGCCTTCGGGTGCGGCGAACACGGTGTCGCGGTGAGACATCCAGCAGGTCTGCTCAGCCGGGGTTCCGGCGAGCAGCCGGCCCGGCTGGTTGACGGTCAGCTGCGAGCGGCCGAACTCCCCCACCTCGGCGCCCTCGACGGTTCCGCCGAGCTCCAGCGCCAGCAGCTGCATCCCGTAACAGATGCCGAGCACCGGTACGCCGAGCTCCAGCAGCTCACGCTCGAGCGGCGGCGCGCCCTGCTCGTAGACCGACGCGGGGCCGCCCGAGAGGATCACGCCCTTGGGCCGGCGGCGCAGGACCTCGGCGGCGCCGACGTGATGCGGCAGCAGCTCGGAGAAGACGCCGCACTCGCGCACCCGCCGCGCGATCAGCTGCGAGTACTGACCCCCGAAGTCGAGCACGACGACTTCATCGGTAGCCGCTTGGCGAGCGAAGACCGAGTCGGCCGAGGACGCAGGGAGCGTGGCGTGCTCAGCACGCGAGCGAGCGAGGACGTCGGCCGGCGAAGCGTCTGCAGCCGCCAAGTTAGTCGACGACACCGACCGCCGCGGCCTTGGCGCCCATCCCCACGCCCTGCTCGCGCTGGAGGTGCTTGCCTTCGGTCTGCAGCGCGGGGGCGACCGCCAGCTCGGCGCGGTTGAACTCGGCGATGTCGCGGTATCCGCAGGTGGCCATCGAGGTGCGCAGTGCCCCCATCAGGTTGAAGGTGCCGTCGTTCTCACGGGCCGGGCCGCGGATGATCTCCTCGAGCGTGCCGTTCTGGGTCGTCGCGACCCGGGCGCCGCGCGGGAGCGTCGGGTGGAAGGTCGCCATTCCCCAGTTGTAGCCGTGGCCGGGTGACTCATACGCGCGTGCCAGCGCGGAGCCGAGCATCACCGCGTCGGCGCCACACGCGACCGCCTTGGCGATGTCGCCGCCGTTGCGCATTCCGCCGTCAGCGATTACGCGAACGTAGTCGCCGGTCTCGAGCATGTGCTGGGAGCGAGCCGCGGCGACGTCGGAGATCGCTGTCGCCTGCGGGACGCCGATCCCGAGCACGCCGCGGGTCGTGCAGATCGCGCCCGGGCCGACACCGACCAGCACACCGGCGGCGCCGGTGCGCATCAGGTGAAGACCCGTGTGGTAGGAGGCGCAGCCGCCGACCACGACTGGCGTCGGAGCGAGCTCACGGATGAATTCCTTGAGGTTCAGCGGCGGCCGCGTCTCATCGAGCGAGACGTGCTCGGCCGAGACGACCGTGCCCTGGATCACGAGAATGTCGAGCCCGGCTTCGAGCGCGACGTCGTAGTACTTGCGGACCTTCTGCGGGGTCAGTGAGGCGGCGACGACGACGCCCTGGTCCTTGATCTCCTTGATTCGCTGGGCGATCAGCTCGGGCTTGACCGGTTCGCGGTAGATGTCCTGCATCTCTCGCGTCGCGATGTCACGTGAGAAGCTCGCGATCCGCTCGAGCTGCGCGTCGGCGTCCTCGTAGCGGCAGTAGATCCCCTCGAGGTTGAGCACCGCGAGGCCCCCGAGCTTGCCGATCATCCCGGCGGTCTCGGGCGAGACGACGCCGTCGAGCGCGGCGCCCAGGAGCGGCAGCTCGAAGCGGTAGGGCCCGAGCGTCCAGGAGATGTCTACGTCGTCGGGGTCCCTGGTCCGACGCGAGGGAACGATCGCGATCTCGTCGAAGCCATACGCCCGACGGGCCTTCTTGCCACGGCCGATCTCAACTTCCATCCGGTCATCGTAGCGAGGGGTTACGACGACTCCGCCGTGGGGTTGCCGGATTTTGCGGCGTCAGCCTCAGCTGATCTCGGCGCCGACTTCGAGCCGCTCGGCGTCCACTTCCCCCAGCAGCCTGGACACCTTCCCGGGGTCGATCACCCCGGCCCCGAAGTGCTGGATCGATTCCGCCCCGCAGGCGACGCCGTAGCGAAGGCACTCGATCGCCGAGCGCCCGCTGTACCGCGCCGCGACGTAGCCGGCGAGGAACGCGTCGCCGGAGCCGATCCGTGAGCGCGCCTCCAGCTCCTCGACCGAGACGCGATACACCGCCGGCCGCTCCTCGATCACGCTCGCATAGCAGCCGTCTCTGACGGTCATGATCGCCTCGCCCGCCCCGAGCCGGGTCATCTCGACGACCGCCCGGGCGCGGTCGTCGACGTCGTTGAACTCCTGGCCGACGAGCTCCTCGGCCTCGAGCTCGTTCGGGGAGACCACGTCGGGCTCGGCACGGGTCGCCAGCCGCAGCGGCTCGCCCTCGGTGTCGACGACGGTGACGACGCCCAGGCGCTTGACCTCACGGATCAGGTCGGCGTACACGTCGGTTCCGATCCCCCACGGCAGGCTTCCCGCGAACACACACATGCTCGCGCCCTTGGCGAGGTACAGGAGCTTCTCGTGGAACAGCTCGAGCTCCTGGGAGGACACCGCCGGTCCGCGCTCGTTGATCTCGGTCTGCAGTCCGGTCGTCGGGTCGAGCACGGCCGTATTGGTCCGCGACTCGTCGCGGATCCGGACGAACGCGTTGAGGATCGCTTCGTCGTTGAGCGCCTCGACGATCCGGGTGCCGGTCGCCCCACCCGCCAGCCCGGTCGCGATCACCGGCTGGCCGAGGCGTTTGATCGCGCGCGCGACGTTCACGCCCTTGCCTCCGGGCATCGTCACCTGGTCGACCGAGCGATGCCGGCGCCCGGGCGTGAAGTTCGGCACCTCGAGCGTCTTGTCGAGCGCCGGGTTGAGCGTGACCGTGATGATCATCTTGGTCGTCTACCTGCCGCGCCAGCTGGCCTCTGCCGTTCCTGCCGATCCACTCATGTGGATGAGGCCCGCCCGGGACAGAGGAGCAAGCATCAGAAGCCTAGACGGTCCGGCGACCGAACCTGCAACCGCTGCGAGCGGCAGCTACCCGTCGCGCGCTCAATGGCGAAGTCGCAGCCGCTGGCCCGTCTGCAGAGCGTTGGGGTCGATCGCGGGGTTGAGCGTCTCGAGCGTCGCAACCGGGATGCCGGTCCTGACCGAGATCGTCGAAAGGCTATCGCCGGCTTGAACGACGTAGAAAACCTTGCGTGTCGGCGCGTGCACGGTCAGCACCGTGCGGACCGAGTGGCGGCCCGCCGCGGCGTGGTGAGTGGCGGTACTGGTGCTTAGGCCCGAGCTGACCACCAGCACGGTGGCGACGATCACGGCGATCAACGCGATCGGCGCCACGAACCGACCCACATTTCTCGCCACCATCGCTGGGCGATCATACCGTCGCGATCAACGCAATTTCCGCATTTTCCGTCGTGGGTAGATACGTGCAAAACGGGCGCCGCGGAAGCACGCCACACCGCGTCGAAACCCCTGCGTGAACCGCTCAGGCCGCGAGTCGCCAGGCGGTCTCGCGCAACGCCGCAGCCTCCGCCCGCGCGGCGTCGGCCGGCTCGCCGCCGCGGCGCTCGTGTGCGGCGACGATCCAGCGCGAGGCGGCGATCAGGCCGCCGGCCGGACCAGGCGCAAACGCCGGCGCGAGCGCCTCGACGGTGCCGCCTTGGGCGCCGACCCCCGGCAGCAGGAAGATCGCGCGCGGCAGCAGCGCGCGGAGCTTCGCCACCCACTCAGGCGCGGTCGCGCCGACGACGGCCCCGACGTCGGTCAGCCCTGCCACGCCGACTCCCTCCCGACCAGCCTCGGCGATCAGCGCCGCCAGGCGCTCGCTCACAGTCCCGCCGCCGGCCAGCTCGAGCCCCTGGACGTCGAAGGCTCCAGGGTTGGAGGTGCGCGCCAGCACGAACAGGCCGCCGCCGTGCTCACGGCCCCGCTTGACGAACGGCGCCACCGAGTCGGCACCGAGCAGCGGGTTGACCGTCAGCGCGTCGGCGCCGAGGCCGCGGACCGGCCCGAACGGAGTCGGGGTCTCGCCGAAGAACGCCTGCGCGTACACGGCCGCGGTCACATCGAAATCGCCGCGCTTGGCGTCGGCGATCACCAGCAGTCCGTGATCCTGCGCTCGCGTGACGACCTGTTCGAGTGCCGCCCAGCCGGGCGCGCCCAGCCGTTCGAAGCACGCGACCTGCGGCTTGACCGCGACGCACTCCTCGGCCACGGCCTCGATGACGAGCGCACAGTGCGCCGCAACCGCGCGGGCGGCGCACTCGCGTGGACCGTCGAGCGCGTCCTCGGCCTCGCCCGCGCCCACCAAGTCCAGTGCCCCAGGCCACAGACGTTCCGGATCCGGGTCGAGCCCCAACACCAGCTGGGACTCGCGCGCGGTGACCGCTTGGGCCACCCGGTCGCCGAACAGCTGTCGCCCAGATGCCCCGGTCACGGCTTCATCCGGCACGTGACCGCGGCACCTTTCATCGAAGGCGACCCTACTTGACCGCCTTCTTCAGCCCCGCGCCGGCCGTGAACTTCGGCACGCGCGATGCTGCGATCTGGATCCGCTCACCGGTCGCGGGGTTCCGGCCTTCCCGCGCGCTCCGGTTCGAGACGCTGAACTTCCCAAACCCGGAGAACGTGATCTCGCTGCCGCGGCTCAGCGTGCCCTCGATTGTGTCGAGCACAGCGTCAACCGCGCTCGCGGCGTCCCTCTTACTCAGTCCGGCCCGGTCTGCGACCTGGTCGACGAATTCGGACTTCGTCACTTGTTCCCTCCTCACTAGGTGGTAGGAATCACCGACGCTAACAAGGCCTCCGGACGGTGCGAACTGCCCGCATCCCCCCAGTGGCCGGGGCAATTCTCTCCAGAACGGCCCCTCCGAAGCAGAATCGTAACGATAGGAATCCCGCAATTTCCGTATTTCCCGGCCCATGATTGAGGACGAACAGCAGCAAGCAAGCGCCGATTTGGCCCGTGTGGGCTGGATTGTGACCGTCCTCGCCTGCCTCGTCGCGGTCCTGATCCTCGTGCTGGAGGGCTACCTGGGATACGCCGGGGTCACCCTGGCGGTGGCGCTGTCGGCCGCCATCAACCTCAGGTAGAAAGCCACTGCGCGAACGCCCGCACCGCGTTGCCGCGGTGGCTGATCGCATCCTTCTCTGAGTCGCTCAGCTCGGCCATCGTGCGATCGTCCGGAGTCTCGTCGGGGATGAACGCCGGGTCGTAGCCGAACCCGCCCGACCCGCGCGGGTCGGGCGCCATGCGCCCGGTGCAGTACCCAAAGAAGACGCGCTCCTCGCCGGCCTGCGGGTCGACGTACGCGAGCGCACAGACGTAGCGCAGCGGGCTCCCCGCCGGCGCCTCGCGCAGCAGCTTGTGGAGGTTCTCCTGATCGGTGGCGTCGGGCCCGGCATAGCGGGCCGAGCGCACGCCCGGGAGTCCGCCCAGTGCCTCGGCTTCGATCCCGGAGTCGTCGGCGATCGCCGCTCGCCCCGTGGCGGCGGCCGCGATCCGCGCCTTCGGCAGCGCGTTCGCCTCGAACGTTTCGCCCGTTTCCGGCGGCAGCTCGATGCCCTCCGGCAGCGGTTCGACCGTGATCCCGGTTGGCTCGAGCAGCCGCGCGACCTCCCTGACCTTGTGCGGATTGCGCGTCGCGAGCACGAGCGAGGAGGTCGCCGCCATGCTCAGACCGTGACGGCGGGCACCGCCTCGTCCTGGATCACGCGCAGCTCCGCGATCCCCTTCGCGGCTAATCCAAGGAGGTCGTCGAGGTGCGCGCGGGACAGCGGCGTGCGCTCGGCGGTGGCCTGCACCTCCACGAGCCCGCCCTCACCGGTCATCACCACGTTGGCATCGACCTCGGCGGTCGAGTCCTCCGAGTAGTCGAGGTCGAGCAGCGCAACCCCTTCGACGATCCCCGCCGAGACCGCGGCGACCGTTCCGGTCAGCGGGGTCCGCTCGAGCTTGCCCTCGGACAGCAGCTTGTCGCAGGCGAGCCTGAGCGCCACCATCCCGCCGGTAATCGACGCGCAGCGCGTC
>DATKFF010000121.1:0-2073 GCA_035511595.1 Solirubrobacteraceae bacterium
CGCCCGCGCGGCCCGGCTCACAGAGCTGATCGACCGTGGGCCTGACGTCGTGGAGGACCCCGATGCCTGAGAACGGAGATCGCTCGAGCCGCGACCAGACGCTCGACGAGCTCCGCTCGTCCCAGCGGCTGATCGTGGTCACGCACGAGAACCCGGACGGGGACGCACTCGGCTCCCTGGTCGCGATGCAGCAGATCCTCGAGGCGCTGGGCAAGGACAGCGATCCGTTCATCGACGAGCGTGAGTTGCCGCTCCCGAACGAGTACCGCTTCCTCCCGCTCGACGGGGTGCTGACGACGCCGCCGCCGGACCTGGAGGAGCGGACGGTCGTGTTCCTCGACTGCGGCAACCTCGAACGCAACCCGGCGGAGGCGCTGCGCAAGCCGGGGATGCGGATCGTCAACATCGACCACCACCACGACAACACCCGGTTCGGGACCGTCAACCTCGTCGACCCGGGTGCCTCCTGCACCGCGGAGATCGTCTGGGACCTGATGCACGGCCTGGGCGTGCAGCCCACCGTCGAGATCGCCGAGGCGCTGTACGTCGGGCTGATCACCGACACCGGGCGCTTCATGTACGAGAACACGAGCGCCCGCGCGCACATCATGGCCGCGGAGCTGATCGACGCCGGCGTCGATGTCCAGGACATCTACCGCCGCGTCTACGAGGGCGTCCCGTACGGCAAGCTCGCGCTGCTCGCGCGGGGGCTCGCGAAGGTCCAGCGTTATGACCACGGGCGGCTAACGATCACCGAGCTCGACGCGTGCGATTTCGCCGAGTCAGGCGCCGAGGAGAGCTACTCCGAGGGCGTCATCGACCACCTCCGCGCGGTCGACGGCACCGCGGTCGCGGCGCTGATCCGCGAGCGGATCGGCACGGTCGACGGCGAACCGCAGCGCAAGGTGTCGCTCCGCGCGAGCGACGATCGGGTCGACGTCTCGGCGATCGCGCGCGTGCAGGGCGGCGGTGGTCACCGGCAGGCGGCGGGCTTCACGACGGCGATGCGGTGGGAGGAGCTCGTCGAGTTCCTGCGCGGCGAGGTCGCCGAGCAGCTGCAGTGAGCGACCCCTGCGGGGTCATCTTGTACGACAAACCGGCCGGGATCACCTCGCACGACGCGGTCGCGCAGGCGCGCCGGCGGTTCGGGCGCGGGGTGAAGGTGGGGCACGCCGGCACGCTCGACCCGTTCGCCACCGGGCTGCTGTTGCTGCTGATCGGCCGCGCGACGCGGGCGCAGCGGTTCCTGATGGCGCTCCCGAAGACCTACGAGGTGGTCGCGCGGTTCGGTGCCAGATCGAGCACCGGCGACCCCGAGGGGGAGATCGTCGAGACCGGGGCGGTTCCGGACGCCGAGCTCGAGCTCCCGACCGGGGTGATCCGGCAGCGCCCGCCGGCGTACTCGGCGGTCAAGGTCGGCGGCCGCCGTGCCTACGCGCTCGCCCGCGCGGGCAACGAGGACATCGTGCTCCCCGAGCGCGAGGTCGAGGTCTACCGGTTCGAGGAGCTCTGGCGGGATGGCGACCGGCGCGGCTTTTCGATCGAATGCTCCAGCGGCACCTACGTGCGCTCGCTGATCGCGGCGCTCGGCGACGCCTACTGCGTCCAGCTGCGACGGACCGCGATCGGCCCGTTTGCCGTCGAAGACGCCGACCCGGAGCGGATCGTGGCGCTGGAGGAGGCGCTCGTGTTCCTCCCTGGCGTACTGCTCGACTCCGAGCAGGCCCGGCGCGCCGCCCACGGCAACCCGGTCCCCGCCCACCCGGCCGTCGCCGGCGCGGATGTCGTCACGCTGAGCGACGCCGACGGGCTGGTCGCGCTCGCCGAGCCGCGCGAGCAGGGGACCGTGCTCAAGCCGATCGTCGGCCTGCGCGGCTGACAATTACTCTTCCCGCCGATGCTGGTAACGGAGCTGGACGCCGCAGAGCCGCGCCCGCGCAGGGTCGCGGTCGGAGAGTTCGACGGCGTCCACCTCGGACACCGCGAGGTGATCGCGGGCAACGACACGGTGCTGACGTTCGAGCCGCACCCGCTCCAGGTCGTCCGCCCGGAGGCGTGCCCGAAGCTGCTGAC
>DATKFF010000122.1:0-3907 GCA_035511595.1 Solirubrobacteraceae bacterium
GCCTCGATCGCCAAGAACATCCTCACCACCGAGGCGATCGTCGCCGAGGTGCCGGAGAAGGATGGCGCCGGCGGTGCCGGCGGCGGGATGCCCGACATGAGCGGGATGATGTAATCCGCCTAACAGGCGAGTGGACTTCTCGGGGCCCGGCGTATGCCGGGCCCCGACCACTTAAGCCTCAGCTGGGCTTGGCGTACGTCGCCATGCCGGCGAAGTCGAGAACGACACACGGCTCGTCGCCGACGACCTCCCCATCATGACCGGGTGGGATCGCAACGACGTCGCCCGGCCCGAACTCGAGCTCAGTGCCGTCGTCCATGATGATCTTCTGATGGCCGGACAGCACGTACCCGAGATGCGCGGCTTGGCAGCTGTCCGTTCCGGCGATCGGCTTGACGTGCTCTGTCCAACGCCAGCCCGGCTCGAACGTCGCTCTGCCCACCACCCCGTCGCCGATTTTCAGGATCTCGACCCGCCCCTTGCCGCTCATGGGCCGCACCTCGTCAGGTGACGAGAAGCTTTTCTTCTCCAAGTCCACCCCAAACCTCCTACGCCGAATCGGCCGGCCGCCGTAAAACTGCGGCCCTTGACGGCCTCGATCCTAAACGTCTGATCCGGGCCGCGGGAAATTTGTCCGCGCGAACTGAAGTTGGGGCCGGGAGAACCCTCGCCGGCGGCGGACCTTGCCTCGAGCTTCGCTGGCGGACTTGACGCATCCGCAGGTACCGCAGCAAAGTTCCCGTCCGCTCGCACCCCTGCCGCGCTGACGGCGAGCGGCCGCTGCCGCCGAGGCCGGGCCGCGCCCGGGGGCGCAGGACCGCCGCGCGGCCGGATTCGCACCGGCCGCGCGACGGACGAGATCCCTCTACGGCAGGTTGGTCGGGAACGATTGCCCCGACCCGGCGCCCGGGCCGCAGGCGACCGCGATCGAGACAGGCTCGTTGGTAGGCACACCCTGGGCGTTGTAGGTCGCCACCGCGACCAGCGTCGACTCGCCGCTTCGCTGCACGACGCGCGCGTCGGCGTACGCGCCGCTTGACGGCGCGCCCGTGGGGCCGGTCGCCCCCGTTGTGCCCGTGGTGCCGGTGCTGGGGGCCGCCGCCGACCCGCCGATCACGGTTGCGATCGGGGCGCACCAGCCGCCGAACGCGTCGCCCCAGGTGACTACGTAGCTGCCGGTGCCGTTGCTCGTGCTCTGGCCCCCGGGGCTGGTCGACAGAAGCGATCCGTTGGAGCCGATCGTGGCCCACCGCCGGATGAACCCGGTGACGTAGTTGGTGTCCCACTTGACCGGGTCGATCACGTGGTTCTGGATCTGACGCTCGCCGACCGAACCGGCGGGGAGCTGGGTCTGCGCGTACGCGGCGCCTCCCAGCGCGAGCAACGAGCACGTGAGCGCCAGGTACGCGATCACGTGACGACGGGCATGCAGAACGAGAGCTCTAACCATCAAAAAGCCGCCTCCTTCGAGAGGTTTTGGGTCTGCTGGGGCCGCGTCCACTACCGCGGCCGTCTACTGCCGCAGACTGTCCGTTCGAAGGTTGGAACCGTCGCCGTCGCCGAGAGTTGCGATCGGCGCCATCGACTCATACAGGGACTTGGTCCGTCTGCTGACCTCCTCCCAGTCGAACTTGAGGACGTGCTCGCGCGCCTCGGCGACCACTTGGGCGCGGGTTTCGTCGTCGGTCAGGATCTGCTCGAGGACCTTCTCCAGCGCGTCGGAGTCACGCGACGGGAACCGCAGCCCGACGGTCCCGTCAGCGGGGACGACCTCACGCAGCCCGCCGGTGTCGGCGACCACGCACAGGCAGCCCGACGCCATCGCCTCGAGCGCCACGAGCCCAAAGGGCTCGTAGATCGAAGGGACGATCACGACCTCGGAGACGCGGTACAGCGAGTGCAGCATGTCGTCGCCGATCCAGCCGAGGAACGAGCCGTACCTGGTCAGCCCGAGCCTCCGGGCCTGGCGCTTGAGCTCGGATTCGGCGGTGCCCGTACCGGCGACCACGAAGCGGACGTCGCCGCGCCGCTTGAGCACCGGGGCCAGCGCGTCGAGCGCCAGGTGAAAGCCCTTCTCGTAGACGAGCCGTCCGACCAGCAGCACGAGTCGCTGGTCGGGACCGGCGTACCGCCCGCGGAGCGCGGGCAGGTCGTCGGCGACCGGCTCCAGGTCACGCGGGTCGATCCCGTTGGGGATCACCGTGATCCGGCCGCGCGGCACGCCGAACACCTCCGCGACGTGGCTCTGCATGTACCGCGAACACGTGATCACCCGGTCGGCGCGCCGGACCATCGCCCGCTCGACCCCGTGGATGTGGGACTGCGGGTGCTTCTGCACCCACCCCTGGTGACGCCCGTACTCGGTCGCGTGGACGGTCGTCAGCCACGGCACCGCGAGCTGCTGTGCCAGCGGCTCGGCCGCGCCCGCGACGAGCCAGTCATGCGAGTGCACGAGAGCGAACTCGTGCCGCTCGCAGAGCTCGTCACCCAGCTCGCGCATGTCACCGTTCATCGCCGCGACCCAGCGCACGAACGCGCTCACGTCCTTCGGAAAGGGGGGCTCCGCGACCCGGTGAACCACCACCCCGTGCCGCTCCTCCTCGACCGGCAGATGGCCGCCGCCGCGGGTCAGCACGTGCACCTCGACGCCATCCCGGACGAGGTGCTCGGAGAGCTTGCGCACGTGGCGCCCGAGTCCGCCCTCGATCACGGGCGGGTACTCCCACGAGACCAGCAGGACCCGCATCAGGGCGCGGCCGACATTTCCTCGGAGTCCAGCGCCGCGAACTCGGGCGGCCGGCGCTCGACGAAGCTTCGCACTCCCTCCGCGAAATCGGGCCCGGAGAACGACTCCAGCATCAGCTCGTTGGCTCGCTCGAGACTGTCGGCAAGCGTCCGCTCGAGGTCGCCGTAAACCTGTGCCTTCATCCGCGCCATGCTCGCGGGCGAGCACTCGGTGGCCAGCATCCTGGCGTACTGCAGCGCCTCGTCGAGCACGCGGTCGCCGTCGACCGCCCAGTTGACGAGTCCCTGCTCGGCCGCCTCGGCGCCGAGTACCACCCGCCCGGACAGCAGTAGGTCGAGCGCCCGCGCGGGCCCGACGAGCCGCGGCAGCATCCAGCTGAGGCCGTGCTCGGCGACCAAGCCCCGCCTCGCGAATGCCGTGGTCAGCTTGGCGTCGGCCGCGGCGAAGCGCAGGTCGCACATGATCGCGTGGACAAGCCCGAGGCCGGCACACGCGCCGTTGATCGCGGCGATCAGCGGCTTCGGCACGCCGAGCGGGAAGGTCACCGGTCGCGGGTCGTGGACGCTCGTGCTGCGTTCGCCGTCGCCGGCCACGAGCTGCTCGAGGCTCTGCATGTCGGCGCCGGCGCAGAAGCCGCGGCCGGCCCCGGTGACGACGATCGCGCGGACGTCCTCACGTGCGGCGCATTCCTCGAGCAGGTCGAAGTACCGCGTCTGCAGTTCGGGGGTCAACGCATTCAGGCGGTCGGGGCGGTTGAGCGTCAGCAGCGCCACTCCGTCCTCGACGTCGAACAGCACGAGCTCGGTCATCTCTCCTCCTCCTCGTTGAAGCTGAACCGTACGCTTCCGACCTCGAACGGCACTCCGAAATCGCCGCCGATCACGATCTCGACGAGCCCTCGCTCCTCGTCGTCGCGGGCGATCTCGATTCCGATCGACTCGAGCGGGGCGCCCAGGATCGTCTGCCAGCGGGCGGCGACCGCCTCGGGGTCGGCCACCGCGATCGTGGCTCCAAAGATCTCGACCGGAGCACTCCGAGCCTGCCAGTCAGGGCCGCCCCAGCGCCACGCATCCGGTGGCGTGGGCTCGCTCAGCGAGACGATCGCCCCGCGCATGTCGGCCGGGTGCAGGTGGACCTCCGCCATGTCGTCGAGGGCCACTT